>CAZKIC010000008.1:0-13559 GCA_964552785.1 uncultured archaeon | reverse complement strand
GTATGAGAGTATAACATAGATTTAAATACCTTTCTTGCTAATTTAGTTTATGGCTTTAGAAGTTAAACAAGGGATTTACGAGGCAGAAAAACGTCTTGGAGAGTATGGTCTGGCCGATAAGGTGTATGTAGAGGATGTAGGTCCGGATTCCGCAGTAGCGAAATTAAAAAAGCAAGTTTCGGAAGATGAATTGAAGAATATTAAACTTTCTTTATTTTACGCAATTATAGTAGAGAGATCAAGAAGATATAATCAAACACCAGAAAAGTCAGGAGAAGATATATTAAAACAAAGCACATTTTTTATAGACCCTGAAGGTTATGTTAAATATCTCCCAAAAAATCAAGACTAATTAAGATATAATTTCTTAGAAAAGATAAAGAGTAAGAATTCAATAAGCCCTGACTCTTTGAGTTGGTGGGCCTCTTTTTGTCTGCCAACTGTAACCAGTTCTTTTAGAAGTTCTTCCGAATCCACAGGAAGCACATACACCTTTGGTTATGTGCATTGAATGATTGCCACATCTTC
Organism: uncultured archaeon; assembly: GCA_964552785.1. Classification (GTDB taxonomy): domain Archaea; phylum EX4484-52; class EX4484-52; order EX4484-52; family CAZKIC01; genus CAZKIC01. The sequence goes on along the minus strand of CAZKIC010000008.1, from coordinate 13,031 downwards.
TGCATTCTTTATGCACGTTCTTGTTTCTCTTTCCGAATGATGCTTTTCCTTTTGACATTCATACACCTCTATAGTGTGGAAGCAAAGACAACACTATCTCCTCTTAATAGCATGTCACCCATTTTTTTTGTTGTTTCTTCATCGATAACTTCTGCATCGGATAGCCACATATTAATATGTATATCTAATGCTTGTAATGTTCCTCTGATTTCTTTTCCATTCTTTAAGAGAACATACACTTTCTTATTTTTTGCTTTATTTAGAGCATCCAAAGGCCTTTTATCCATTTCCATAAAATCACTCCTGTTAAATATCAATATATGTTGATTATTAGTCACTAAAAGAGACACAACACAATATAGAAGATAAGCATAAACTTTTATAAAGCTTTATTATCTAATCATTATAGTTATTCGTATTAATGGTGAATATATGGCAGTTTGGCACGATAAATCAAGAAGAAAACCAACAGGCGGATTGTTGAGAAGAAACAGAAAACATAGGAAGTATGAACTTGGTAGCGAACCTATAAAGACGACAATAGGAAATGAAGACAAAGTGAGAATTAAGAGAGTCAGAGGCGGAAGCACAAAGACAAAGTTAAGGGTCGCCAGCAAAGTTAATGTTATAGGAAAGAATAACAAGGCTATTTCTGCTAAAATTAAAGCAGTTGTAGAAAGCAAGGCTAACACACACTTCGTTAAGCACAACATAATTACAAAAGGTGCAATAGTGGAAACCGACAAAGGCAAAGTAAGAATAACATCCAGACCCGGACAGGACGGCACTTTAAACGGTGTTTTAGTTGAATAATTAGTTAATTTATTCTTTTATATTTTATTTCTCTATTAAAATAATCTTGGGTAGAAAAAGTAAATAATTAAGTGTAAATAATATAACTCACAGAACTAAGATTAATATTTCTTCACTCTTTTCCATCAAAAAAATAAAAAAAAGATGGAAAGGAGGGATAAAACAATCCCTCACTATTATACCGCGGTTGCGACAACAGTTATGTATCCGGTCTTTAGTGGTCCTTGAGCAACTCCGTAAGGAACTCTCATTTGTATTCCCATAGGCATGCTCGAACCAGGATATAATGGATTGCCGCTTGCTGTTGTGTTGTATACATATCCATAATCAGCCAGCACTGTTGAAGCTCCTGTGTCGTCAAGTATGTCCGCGTTCCATCTTACTAATCTTATTCTTGTACATGTTGAGTTTTCAACCAACACTACATAATCTTCTTGTCCGTATCCTAGCAGATCTCTAGTTAATTTTGTATTTCCATAGAACCATCCGCCCGTACCACCAGCAAGTTTTATAGCTGTTATATCTCCGTTTTGAAGGTCTATGGTACCTGTTTGTGTTTTGTTGTGTGCTGTATTACCTACAATAAAGTAAGAGTCTGCAGCTGAACAAGTTCCATTTACCTGCCAAAAGTATTCATTCCATGCAGATCTTATTCTACCAAATCTTCCGTTTGTTCTCGCATTTGTGTCAAGGTTCAAATATATTATATCAGAGGTTGCGTTGTATTCAATCCTGTCCACATAAGAGTAGTTTGTTGAACTTGTATTTACAGCTATGAAGTTGGCAGGATCGTACAAATTAGGATTACCTGTTCCGAATGGATCTGAATTTGGCTGTGTTGTGTTTAACCAAACATATGTTATATTAGCGGAACCTACATTCTCTATTTGGAATCCTGTTACGTAAAATCCGCTGTTTGATCCTTCTGTGTTGTTATAGTAGCTCTTTACTTCACCAGGATTCATTATTGTGAAGTTCATTACTTCTGGTGATATGTCTATAAGGCTCAAACTACTTATAGTTACAACTACAGATGCCTGATCTGTATCATTTACTTGTAATGCAGCCATACCTTCATTGTTCAATGTTAATGCAGTTAATGCAATAACAGTTATGACTGCCATAACACTCCACATCTTTGTTTTATCTCCTTGTTTCATATTTTATCCCTCCTTTTCATCTGGGTAAGTATTTATTGTTGGACTATAACCGTCAACACCCCATCAGCAACAGGACCGTAAGGTACTCCGAAAGGCACATACACTTTAACCTTTGCTTTCCCTACCTCTCCAGGAACTAAAGGATCTGAACTACCATCAATAAAATAGCCCGTCATATTACAGTAAGCGGTTCCTGTTCCTGGTGCGTCTGCATTCCATTTATGGAACATCACATAATCGCATGTTGATGGTATCGCAACACAGTAAGTCTCGCTACCCCCTATAGTTACATTACCGACAGCATAACCACCAACATTGCTTAAAGGTATTGGTGTATTATCTGTCAGATCAGCATCACCTGTTGATGATTGTGTTTTTGGTGTTGTGCTTATGTAAAAATTACCACTTGAACAGTTCTTTGCTGTTGCATTGGCGTCATCAAATTCCCAGAAATATTCATATGAGTTATTTCTAAATCTTCCAAATATATCTCCATCAGCATAGCTTGGTGGCTGTACATTGGTAGAAACATAAAGACTGTCATTCTCGTAATACTCTACACGATTTATATACTGATAAGATCCTGTTCCATTTGATATTACAATAAAATTGCCCGCATCGTATGCATTTGAATTACCAGTTCCAAAAGGCAATGATGATGGATATGTGTTGTTGAACCAAACATATGTAATATTGGTGGATCCAATATTCTCTATCCACACTGAAGAATAATTATTAACCTCTAAAGTGCTATCCCCTATACCTCCTGGAGGTACATTTTGCCATGACAGATTAGACGGATTTATATCTACTAATGTCAATTGAGACACATTGACAGAAACAGTAACTGTATCTCCTATTGCTTCTCCTATATCAGAGTATTGCAAACTGATTGCTATAAATAATAAAATCCCTATAGTATATAATATATACTTTGTTTTATCTCTCCCTTCCATCATTTTATCTCCCTTTTGAGTGGATTAGTACCTTTATGCGTTTTCCACTTTTATAGGATGTAATATAAATGAAGGTATATATAAATATTTCTCTACTCTTGTATGTGAAAACACATCATCATAATAAGTTATTGATACCTACATAGATGGAGATGTTTTTATATTGAGATGTCAATCTATCCATAATTCTGTTGTTTTTGTTTTCTTTCTAGAGAAAAGCACTATCAAATAATTTATAAAGTTATCTTGATATATTAATACATATAATTTAGCATAATTATTGTATTTTGGGGGTCGTATGCTTTTAAACAAAAATAATATGAACAGAATTTTGCCTTTGATATTAACTTTTGTCATTTTAAGTGGTGTTTCTTTTTCATTGAGTATAGGAACAGCTCCGGGTGTAGCGGATCTTGGTGATGTGCAAAGAGGAGAGCAAGTTCCAGTGTCTTTCTATGTAACATCAGACACTAAATCTCCTTTGCCTATAAAAATCAGTTATATGCCTGTTCATGCAACAATATTCAAAGGAGATAAGAAAAAGGACCAGGGCTCTTATTACACATTCATACCTTCTGAAGCATCAGAAGAAAACATAGAAGACTGGCTGTCGATACCAAAAAGGCCGTTTGTCCTTTCTCCTGGAAGTGTTAAGATTTGTGGCCCCCCCGAATGTGATCCCCCAATAAAGTATAATCAAAAGATAACATTTTTCATTAAAGTTCCTAAGGATGCTGAGCCAGGATATCATGCAGGATCAGTTAATATAAATCCTGATCTTAATACAGCATCACAAGGAGGGACTGCTGTATCTACTATAGGCATAACAAGATTTGTTTTTGTCTTCCGGGTTCCAGGAAATGCATTGAGAGAAGGAAGAATAATAGATTTTGTTGCCGACAGGGAATCTAAGAATAGAGTAAGGATCGACACTTTGTTTAAGAACACGGGAACAGACACAATAACTGCCCGCCTAGATAATTTAAAGATATATGATGAATTTGGCGAACCTTTATACTCAATATCAAATGGAAATGTTGTAAGACTCGAACCCGGTAAGACTGCAATATTGTCTAGCTATATTAATGATGAAGACGGCATACCTTCAGGAGAATTCAAATCAGAGGCAAAAGTCTCTTATATAACGGGCTTTGCCTTAAAAGATTCTTTAGTTAAGATTCCTTCTGAAATTACTCTGCCAAAAGACCTTTATGCAGAGGAAACAAGCTTTCCATGGTGGATAATTGTAGTAATACTTCTGCTTGCTGGTTTATATGTTTATTGGAAAATGTAGTGGTTGGTATGAAGAAAGAGCCAAAAAAGAAAAAAGACGTCATAAGAATAAAGAAAACTCATTTAATGCTGTATATTTCTTTGTTTTTGGCATTCATAGTGTTTTTTCTGGCATTCTCAAACCTGGTTGAGCGAACTTTTGTAAGAACTGAAGTGTCGTCTTTAGACATAAGTTTATCTGTTTTTAGTAAAACGGACAACAAAACAAAATTAGGTGTTTCTGCAGACACAGATTATCTCAATTACGGCAAGATACCTGTCGGAGGGAATTCCACAAAGATCATAACTATTAGCAATTCAAATGAATTTGTTTCAAAAAGTATATTGATGGTGGAAGGGAACGTATCCCCTTATATAACCCCTAATAATACAGAATTCTTTTTAAACCCGAGCGAAACAAAGGAAGTAAGGATTAAAGCAGTAGGGAAAAAAGCAGGCAACTACACAGGCATTTTAAAAATATATACTAAGATTCCAAGAAATAGGTTTGCAGAATTAGTGTTTATGTAATTATACTTTAATGTGATGCTTATGAAAACGACTAAAATATTATTGATATCATTTTTTCTATTTTATTTTCTATTTTATTTTATGAAAGCATCATTTGCAGTTCCTGTTGTGGTAGATATTGACGACAAAATAGAAGGGAACCCCGTTATTGTGGAGAAAAACTGGAGTTTTAATAATAAGATCTATGAGATAGACACTTTATGGGAGAATATAGGTTCAACAAGTTGTAAAGTATATTCTGTTTTAGATGTTTTTGAGAAGAACCAAACCAAACCAAAAAGATTTTGGAGCAACGTCCAATATGCCCATCCAGGAGTGTCTATAAGATTAAAGAATTATCTTTATTTTAGATCAAACACCTCTTATGAGATCAAGCATTATATTTTCTATTGCAAGAAAATGGAACTGATAAATACCTATAATATAACAACATCCGAAGATAACCTAATAAACACATCCACATTAGAAGGAGTTAGTATTGATATAAAACCTGTTGACGAGAACCGCTTTACATATAATATAAGAGCGATAAATGAGAGCAGCTATTCTGGAAGTTTGCTCTTGCTTCCCCTCAAAAGCCCTTCATATTGGATAATAGAAAACAAGATTATAGATTTCTCTGGACCAGATAAAGAGGTAAAAGGCGAGATATATTACGATCCCGAGTTGTGGTATGAGCAGAGATTGGAATTCTTGGTCATAGATCAAGACGGAAATGCAAAAACTGTTATAACAACAAATAAATTTGAGAAACAGGATTTATTTGACATGATAAGAAAGTATGCTGTTTACATAATAATACTAGTTTCGTTACTCATATTATATCCTTTATACTTGATTTTTTTAAGAGTATACAAGTTTATAAGTGAAAGAATAGAGGTAGAGTAAGCAGATATGTCGATATATTTATATATTCATTAATACAAATATTTATTACCGAGTTTTGTTTGGGCCTGCCTGACATCCGGTAAGGGAGATAAAAACACTTATCGGTTGGTGATATTTTGCCTAAAATTATCGGTGTAGTTTCAGGAAAAGGCGGAGTGGGAAAAACAGTTTCAGCTTTGAATTTAGGTTTAGCACTTCACCAGTTTGGTGAAAGCGTAATTGTGGTTGATGCTGATGTGACAGCATCAAATTTAGGTCTCCATTTAGGTTATTATTCAATACCTAATAGTTTGCAGGAAGTTCTTAAAGGAAATGCAGACATAGAGAAGTCAAGAATGATGCACCACAGTGGTTTAAATGTTGTATTGTCTGCAATAGACTTAAGATCCATAGATGCAAGTGTTACGAGATTGAGATCTATTCTCCAAAAACTTCCTTATGATTATGTGATTGTTGACGCCCCTCCAGGAATGGATTCAGATTCTATAAACATTATTGGTGCTTGCGACGAATTAGTGATAGTTACAAATCCTGAAGTGCCGACAGTTACAAATGCTGTAAAAGTTGCTAGAATAGCGGAAGATATGAAGAAAACAATATTGGGAGTAATCGTGAATAGGGTTGGAGAGAATGCTTATGAGCTTTCTCCTGGAGAAATAGAAATGATGATTGAGGCCCCGGTTATAGGTATAATCCCTGAAGATGCAAAGATCAAGGAGAGTATTTTCCATAAAAATCCTGTTGTCGCACACAGTCCTTATAGCAATGCCTCAATAAATTACAAGAAACTGGCAGCAAGGTTGTTGGGGAAGACTTACGAGCCTCCAAGATTTTTGAGGTTAAGAAAGATTTTTAATAGGCTATAATTCATGTGATTTAATGTATGGAAGGAATGGTAGAGAATATTTAGTTGTTTGTAGTTTTGTTTTTTTTATTTCATTAATCTTTAGTATGGTATATGCAAACACGCAAGTTTCTGTATCTCCTTCAACTTTATGGTTAAATGATAACCTCGATGCAAGAGTAGATGTGATTTGCCCATTGAACTACACATATTCTGCTGTTTACGGTACAATAAGAGATGGAAGCGGGGCATTCATAAATCTTAATGGTTTTTTGCCATCTCAAACTAATGCTTTTTTCCTTAATATAGACGAACTATATATACGAAGCGGACAAGGATTATATACTGTAGAGGTGTTTTGTAAAGTCAACGACACCACAATATTTTCCGGATCGACGACATTTGAAGTAAATAATCTGGATATAGATTTATTGTCTCCAAAAAAGAGCGATTCTTTGGAGTTGTATATTGACGATACTCTGGAAATATCTTTTCAGCTAAGGTTGAATGGACAATATCTGACTTCTAATGATGTCGGTAATGTTGAGGCGTATCTAGTAGAATCCGGATCAGGGGTAGAACATAGGCTTACTGATTTTGTGTTGGGTAGCGACAACAATAATATACTGATAACATCCAACATACCGTCAAATCTTGGACCCGGTATGTATGATATCAAATTAACCATGGATTATAATTATAATGGCGATATAAAGAGTGCAGAATTAATAGAGGGGTCTGCTGTATATATAAAATACCCGCTTCAAATGGAGATAATATCTCCTGACTCAAGTAACATACAAAAAATACTTGAAACAAAAGACGAGATTATTATTTTAGATATAACCGAAAAAGGACAGAAAATATATAATTTGACAGAATCAAATTTTGATGTTTATCTGAAATCCCCTAATGAGAAAATACCTTTAGATATAAATAGTATTGAGTTTGATGCTTCAAAAGAAAGATATAAATTGAATGTAACTATAAACGCCCCATCAGAATTAACAAATGATGTATACAATTTATATCTGACTTTGAGAGGGGTCAAGTCATATAGAGATGTAACAGATTCTTCTTTAGAGTATGTTTTCTTAATCCCGTTCAAAGGAACTCTCGCATCAGGGATAAATGATCTGATCGCAAGAATAACCTTTAAAAACACGGATACAGAAGATACAACAATAATTAAGGACACGTACAATTTGGGAGTAATAAAAGGAGATTATGATATTTATTTGTATTTGCCTGAGATAACTAAGATTACATTGAAGAATGTTCCTTTGGATGAACCGTTCATAGATTTAATGAAATATTATCACACAAAAAGCAAAGACACTATAGACTGGATAAAAACAATAAAGATAGTCGTGTTTGAGTTTGGGGGAGCTTATGACGAAGCAGTATTGGAAATACCCTATAATGATGCCGATGTTCTTGATGAAAGGAATCTTGTAGTTTATCAATGCAAGGACTGGAATTATGGAAGAAAAGAATGTTCTGGAGATTGGACTAATATAGACGCAGATAAAAACGTAGTCTCAAATATATTAAAGATAGCAACAAAATCTTTAGGAGCTTTCCTGATTGGAGAGATAGACCAGCTTTTACTTGAGAGCGGCTTTGATAAATCCAATTCTTATGCGGGGGAATTGATCTCTTATTCCGGGATCGTAAGGAATTCAAAAGGAGATCCCGTGCAAGAGGTAAATGTCAGCTACAGAGTAATTGGAGAGGATATAAGAGGTTCTGTGATAACAAACGAGAATGGTGAATTCACTATAAGCTTCAACGCACCTCTGCCGAAAGCAGGTTCAAGACAAAAATCATACACTATAGAAGTAACCGCAAATAAAAACGGGTATAAATCTATAACCAAAGAAGGGACATTCATATCAGAAAGAAGACTGTCTTTAGCTGCATCAATGCCTGACGTGGTTGAAACAATAATAGGAAACGAATCAACAGTTATTATTAAGGTTGTTAATGACGGACAGGTAGATTTGAAAAACATGGAGTTTAAAGTTGCAGGGATAAAGGATGGTTGGTATAGTTTGACACCTTCATTTATAGAGAGCCTCCAGGAAGGAGATTCTTCTGAGGTACAATTAAAAATAAAAATACCTGAAGAAGATTGTCTTAATGAGACTTGCGAGGATTATTATTTTGTACAGGTTCGCGCAAAAACGGATGAGATCTCCGAAGACATGTCGTTTACATTGAAAGTGGCAAATAAGAAAGATTTATTCTCTAAGATAAAGAACATTTCAGACAAATCTTATTTTGGGAAGTCATTAGACAAAATTACTGGATATTTTTCTTTTAGCGGTTCTTCTACTTCGTCAACAAACATGTATATAATATTCGGTTTTATTTTGCTGGCCTATATTATAGTAACTTTCAAAAAAATAAAGTCTAAAAAAGCAAAAAGAGGGCCTGTATTTATCCCTGGTATGGGAAAAAGGCGTATCAGGTTTTGATAAAAAGAAATCTTTTTAATGATTTATAATGAGGTAATTTGTATGAAAGGAAAAATAAAAATGACAATGGTTTTATCAACAATATTATTCATCCTTGGAGCTTTTGTTTTTGCGAGCACAATAACAATAAATCCTGTTGTTGTAAGGACAAACGCATCACAGTATACAGTAATAATAAACACAACAGGAGAACTTTCAAATGTTTCGGGAGTTACAATTACATTTCCTTCATTTCTAACATATATCAGTGGTTCTAATTCCACGAATGCTGTAAACACATCATTTTCAAACGGGACAACCTCCTTATTTTGGTCAAACACAACAAATCAGGGTTTCATACCTAACGGAACCACAAGACTATTTTATTTTAACTTGTCTGGTGTTAATGACACTTCATTCAACATATCAACATTCGTGAATTTCACAAATGGCAGCCAGTCATCAACAACCAACACTTTAATAATCATGGACAACATATATCCGGATATATATTTCAATTATCCATTAAGTTCTAATAAAGCTTATTTGAAGCCAAATCAAAATCTATCATTGAATCTAACCTTTAATGAGTCCAGTCCTTTGAATCTGACATTGGAAGTTTCAAACTCGAGCTGGTCTTCAATATTATATACAAACACCTCTTTGGTTTCATCCACAAACAAGGTAACAATGCTTGAAAGCGTAAATATAGGAGCATTAGATGACGGAATATATAATCTGACTCTTAGAATTTATGATGATGTGAACAACACCAACTACACAATACAAACAAGTTCCTTGGTTGTAGACAACTCAACTCCCGTTATATCTTTAGAATATCCTTCAAATAATTCATGGGTGCCTTTAGGAAATGTAACCTTCAATTACACACCTTACAGCTTATCAAATATATCCAATTGTACTATTAATATATATAATAGTTCAAGTGTTTTGAATTCAAGCACTACAGATAACAGTATAACAAACAATGCAACAAATTCATTTGTAAACGCGTCATATCTTAGTGAGGGAGCCTACTTTTGGAATATAACTTGCTACAACACCGTCAATACATCTGCTTCTTCTTCAACATATAAATTAAATGTTGGAAACCGGGCAGACTTGGTTGTGACAAAGATAAATCTTGACAAGTCAAAACCGCAAGATAACGACAACATTACAATATCTGTAACTGTATTAAATAATGGAACCTCTGATATGACAAATACAACCAATCTCGGTTTTTATTTCGGAACAAACTCAAATCCATGTTCTCAGACCCCGACAAATACATCTGTTGTATTGTCTGGAATAAGCAAAGGATCATCCCAGACATTCAATTACACGATATTGGATCTAAACAAAACAACATATTATATTTGTGCTAAGGCAGATTATGCATCAAATGAAACAGAAACTTCGGAATCAAACAACGAGATGTCGTCATCATTCTCAACACTGTTAAATGTGACTATATTGGAACTGAACTATAGTAGTGGTTCGAGCGTTAAACCGGGAAATGATGTAGTTTTAAGAGTTAATGTAACATATTACGACGGAACTCCGGTAACTGGATTAACTCTAAACAACTTTACACTAAGAGATAAATGGGTGGAGGTTTCAGGACATTCTTATGTGGACAGAACTTCATCATTAAAAGTTAACGATTTTACCGGAAACACTTCCGGAATATATATATTTAATTACACTGTAAAATCACATACTTCCGGAGCTAACAACGGCGATGATCCGGAATACAAGACCCACACAATAGAATTAAACGCAACATCGGGAAACCATACAGGATCTGATACTATTAATTACGAATATAGATCTCCGTATTTAAAGATAACTTGGAGTAATGAGCCATCCTCAATTGAAGATGGAAAAGATTCGACATCGCCAAAGTTCAAGGTTGAGAATTTAGGTAATGAGGATATAAATATAGAGAATTATATCATCTCCGGAACAAGCTCTTTAAGTGCATCGCTGTATTCCTGCACCATCCCTTCAAAGATAGTTGCAGGCGGATCAGATACATGTAATGTAAAGATAACAGGCAAATCTGTTGACTCTAACGAGAAGATATCTGTTAATGTAACTGGAAATGCGACAGATCCTACAAGGCATTATAATTTGAAAGTTTCATCAGCAGGGATAGATGTTGTTGAACCAGCAACTACAACAAGTACAAACAGCGGTAGCAGTGATACAACTAATACCCCCGGATCAGAAGAAGGGGAAGAAGGGGATTTCTGCACAGCAGATAATGACTGCAAGGACGATTTATACTGTACTTCTTCCCATAAGTGTGAAGCAGTTTCTTGTTCAGAAGGAACTGTGGTTGATCATGTTTGTAAGACCACTAAAAAAATAACCTGGACTTATACAAAAAGCAAGGAGATAATGCAGGGAAGAAATGCAACAATAGATGTGAAAATCAAGAATACAGGTTATGTTTCTTTGACAAATATAGATTTTAATGTTCTGGATTCTTATGGAAATGAAAGTTCATGGTTTGAAATAGAAGGGGTTCCAAGTTCATTGTCTGTCGGAGCTCAAAAGACCATTACCCTGTCAATATCTGTTCCTGAAGATGCAGAAGTTAAGACGCACAGCTTTAAGTTAAAATTAACTTCAAAACAGCAAAGTTTTGAAGAACAATTGTCTGTCTTAGTTGCACCAACTAATGATACAGCAGAACTGATAAAAACCGAGATCTTGACATTAAAATCAAATATAACAGAGATAGAGGAATTGTTCGAGGAGATAAAGGATGAGTTATCAGAAGAAAATAGGTCTTACTTTGAAGGAAAATTAAATAAAATAAGATTATTATATAACGAAACTTTAAAGGATATAAACAGCAGCAACTATATATCCGCAAATTCCGGAAAAGCGGAGATCTTAAAAGAGATATCATCTCTAAAAGAGCAATTATCTGAGCAGGAAGAAAAAATAAGTTCTGGTTTGTGGTCCAAACTAATGTGGAGTTTTATCATATTGTTAATAATTGCTGGTCTGGGTGGCGCATTCTATTATCTATGGGTTCCTCCAAAGAATGAGTACGATCCTGTAGCAGATATATACGGAAAGACCAAGAAAAAGAAGTTGAAGGACAAACTCAAGGAGAAAATTAAGAAGAAAGACAATAAACAGACAACAGTGTACCAATACAGACCAAAAGTCAAATAGGGAGTTTTTAAATGTCATCCGTAAAAGTTCTAGCACTGACATCCTTATTATTAATAGCAGGTACAATATTCTTAGGTTTAGCAAATATTCCTGCTTCTTTTATTTTAAATCCATTTGTCGATACCTTAGAAACAATAAAGACCATGAATCCTTTAATGATTGTAATGGGATTATTCTTCTTCTCTCTCGGGGTAACGATCTTGGCTTTAGAGCAAAGTTCAAGCCAAGATATTAAATGGGAGTTGTTGATTCCTTTTGCTTTAACATTTCCATTTATGTTGATTTTCTTCGGATTCTCATTTTTTATTGTACTTATGTATATATCGGTTTTGTTGGCAGGATTAATTATGTTATACCGTGCATATAAAGGCGTAGAAGAATATAAAATAATAAATCACAGAAAAATAGCCACTAATTCAATGTCCTTATTTACGACAATTGTGATAGTGTCATTCTCATTATTGGTGTTTTTTCATGCAAGTACAGACAATAACCTCTCAAGAGATGCAGTAAATTCTGTTTTGGAGTCAACTGCAGGCATGACATTGGACGATCTTAACAATATTGGAGAATATGTTTTGGAACAGCAAAAAGAACAGCAATACATGTTGATAGACAACACTCTGACCGCCGTCTCGAATGCAATAACATACTCTTCCTTTTCAAATCAGGAATATGAGCAATGCAAAGAATTGTTTGATTCAGAAATAGAAGGTATACGAAGAAGATCAAAAGAAGAGATAGATAAGTTGCAGGTTTCACAGGAATCTTTGAACAGTGTTTCTGACAATATGGCAATGATAAACACCCTTGTCAGAGTTTTTACGGATTATTACGCACTCATACTTGCGGTTTCATGGTATAGTCTGTTGGTAATATTCAAAATAGTACTGATAAATATAATAGTTATTCC
>CAZKIC010000007.1:0-14954 GCA_964552785.1 uncultured archaeon | reverse complement strand
ATATAAGCCCCGTCCAGAGTTCCTCTGCCCAAAACTCTTTTGTAAGGTGTTTTTGTTAGGTTTATTATAACACCATCTTTTGATCTTTCTACAACTCCTTTTTGTTCTAAAACAGGAAGTTTTGCCATCAGATCATCAAGATTTAAATATTTTGATTTTCCTTTAACCAATCCTTTAAAACCGTGCTTACCAATTCTTTCTCCAATATTGTTCTTCTTAGCCATTTTCTGTTGTCCTTTTTTTCCGGATCCTGCGTTCCCTACACCACCTCTATTTCCTGAACCTCTGTGTTTTTTTGGAGAACCCCATCCGTAAGTTCTTTTTCCCCTGTGCTTTGATGTTTTCTTTCTTCTCAAGACAACCATAATATCACTCTATATCATTCTCTTTATCAACTCTATTATGTCTTTCCCTCTGTTACCCAGAGCCCCTCCAACTTTAAAGTGTAACTTTATTCCTTTTCTTGAGTATCCTTTTTTTGGAGGATTCAATCTATAAACTTTTAATTTTTCATCATATTTGTCCTTTACCAGTTCTTTTAATTCTTTTGAAGCTTCTCCCCATGTTATGTAATCTTTGGATCTTGATATCATGCCTTTTATTATTTCATCTTCTTTTACGATAACCATGTGATTTGGTTTATTAAGTCTTAAAGATCTTAATGTTCTTTCCACTGGCTCTTTTATGTTTGCAGTTCCTCTCACTCTTAATATAGCGACTTCTTTAGACATAATATCTACTCCTTGAGTCCGACAAATTCTTTCTTATCAGGATGTATCTTCAAATTATTAAGATCCTCAAAAGCATCAAACAGAGCTTTTATGAAATTTGTTCTTGTCTTTGTTTGCCCTCTCGATTTCATCCATATATCCTTAATTCCTGCCAACGCAAGAACTCTTTTTAATTCAGGGGCGGCTACAAGACCCAAACCTCTCGGCCCGGGCATCATCTCAACAGTAACAGAGCCTGTCTTTCCACGAGCCTTAAATGGTATTGAATGATTTCCCTTACAATTACACTCCCATGAACCGCAACCCCTTCTTACAGGAATTATATTTAGTTTTGCGGCTTTTGTGGCCTTCTCTATTGCTTTTCTAGCGTCTAAAGCATCAGCATAACCTAAACCTACGTAACCTTTACCTTTTCCTACTACGACCATTGCATGTACTGTTCTTTTTCTTCCTGATTTATGTACTCTTGTTGTTGATTTTATAGGTGTTCTCTTTATACCTCCTCCCTTTCCTGGAGAACCACCTATTGTTATCACTGCGGATTCTAAATCAGGAACAAGATAATCAACTATTTCTGGTTCTCTAATCAAATATCCTCTTTTTAGTATTTCCTCTATAGATGTTATCTCTCCATTAATAACTTTTCTTCCTAATTCTGTTCTTGGTATCCAATTCTCTAATATGGTTGATGTTTGAATATGAGTCACTTCTTCTTTACCTTCTGTCTCTATAATCTCTTTCTCTTCAGACATATTCTACGCCTCGCTTTTTTTGGCAGCGGATTTCTTTGCTGCCGTTTTAGTTTTTGGTTTACTTGATGTTTTTGTTCCAGCTTTTTTTGTTGATTTGCTTTCTTCTATCTTTTTCTTTAAGATCTCAAAATCTTTTTCAAGTTTAATATGCTTTCCTTTGATTCTGTCTTCAGGAGGTAATATTTCCTCATTATGAGGAACGGATATACCTGCATCTAAAACTCCCTTAAGGGCGGCATAAATTCTGCCTTTCTTGTGATGTTTGCATAAACCAATATCCAATACTAACTCTTTTATCCCTTTTTCTTTAGCCTCTAATCCTATTAAATATCCTATTAAATAAGATGCCGGTATGCTTTTACAGGAATGTTTCCAACCTAAAGCTCTGAGTTGTTCTGATGAAGCATAAAATAAAGTTCTGTCTCCTTCACGGTTATAATCTACAATATGTGTAATTACTCTTGTGTTTGTTTTTCTGATAACAAGTCTCGGTTTTCTTGACAGCAATAATTTATATCTGTGTTTATAGTCTGTTTTTCCTTCTCTTCTTCTCCGGAACTTAATTAAATATCCTGTCTTCATGATAATCCCTTTATCCTTTCATTTTCTCCACTTGTAATTTTAAGTGCGATTTGCTTTTAAACCTTCCTGCTGTTGCCCAACCATAAAGTTGTCTATATTGAGCCACAGTTATCTCTTTTGAATCCCTCATTTTCTTTAAATATCTCCTTAAAGCCCTTATATTATTCATCCATTTTTCTTTGGAGTTTAATCTTGCATTTGTTGAACCGCTTCTCCTACCGTGCCCTTTTCTTCTCCCTTTTTGCTTTTGTTTCTGAATTATTTTCGCTCTTGCTCTGCTGACACCTCTAACAGGTTTTGCGGAAATCAATCCTTTTTTTATTAATTTTCTTATATCTGCTCTTGTTATCGCTTGCTCTATTTCTTTTAAGGAATCTGGATTTTGAACATTAATCTGCACTCTATGTATTCCAATGTTCAAGACCTCTGCGGCCATCCTTCTCTGACTCTTTAGATCGGTCATACATATCACTTAATTATTTTGTGTCAAATATTCTTTTTCAACAGACTCGTCTATCGACAATGTTATTCCCTTGACGAACATTGTTCCGCATTTATTGCACTCGCTAACATTAATTCCTTTTATGGTTAACGAGGATTCCTCCAATTTTCCGCATCGCGGACATTGATTATCATTTATATGAATTATCTCCGAGATCATGTCAAACATTTAATCACTTTTTTGTTTCTTTTTCTGATTTGCTCCGTCTTTTAATTTTAATGGTTTTGTTTCTGGTTTCTTAGTTTCTTTTTTTGGTTTTTGAATATCTTGTTTTCCTTCTTTTTTTGCCTGTGCTTTCTGTTTCTTGACATCTTTAGGTTCTGGTTGTGAGACTTCTTTATTCTCTTTTACATTAGTTTTTGTGGTTTTTGCCTCAGTTGGCTTCTCCTCTGCTCTTTTCTCGTTTTCTTCTTTCTTGGACTCTTTAGAGTCTGAATCAGAGGTTTTTTTGGTTTCTTTCTTACTTAATCTTGTCTTTTGTGCTTCTTTCTTTGATTCCAATTTTGCTCTTCTTGCCTTCAATGAAGCATTCAAAACTTTAATACCTTCTTTCTTGGCTTGTTTCAGTATTTCTGTCCTCTTTTTTAAACCTACTGTTGATGATATTCTGACAGCGGTTGTTTTCTTGTCTATCTTTTTAAGATCATCTAAATTTCCTACTATGACTTCTTTTAGTCCTGAAGGGTGTATGCTCCTTACCTTTACTGGAGTACCATAACCGACTTTTACCTTAACACCGTCTAAGCCCCTTCTTATTTTGTTGTCTCTTCCTTTTGCTCTTCTCCATTTCTCGCCGAGCTTCTTTCTCTTATTCCATTCGGTTCTCTTGAAATTCTTTCTTATTTTCTTCAATCTTGCTCTTATCTGCATCAATTTGTCCATCACAATACACCGATTATTTTGCTTTCTTTACTAAATAAATACCGTCAAGGAATTTTCTTCTGTCTCTTCCTTTTGGCTTACACAACTGTTCAATTCTTCCTGCAGTAATACCTATGAGTTCCTTGTCAATACCTGAAACAAATACTTCTTCTTTTGTGGTTTTGACTTGAACCCCTTCTGGTATTTCAGCAACAAGATCTCCCTTTTCTCCTAAATAATTTGAGATTATAAATTTATTTCCGTCCACTTTTGCAGACATAGGGAAGTGATTATAATGTATCTTAAGTTTGTATTCATAGCCTTCTGTTACTCCTGTAATCATGTTTCTTATTATGGCGATCCATGTACCTACCAAAGCCTTGATTTTTCTTCTGTCATTTATTCCTTTAACCTTTGCTTCGCCTTGATCTAATTCCAATTTAGCATAAGGGCTGTCGAATGTTTTTTTCAAAGATCCTTTTTCTCCTGAAATCTCTAATGTCTTTCCGTCCAAAGACGCTTTCACGTTTTCAGGAATTTCTATAGATTTCTCAAAAGCCATTCTTACACCTTAATAAACATAAGCAATTAAACTTCCACCGATTCTTCCTTTAACCTCGTTATTTGTCTTTATTCCTTCTGATGTACTTACAATTAATAAACCCGTACCAACAGCCGGAAGAAATTTTTTCTCCCACGAAGTGTACTCATCTTTCTTTATGTAAAATCTAGGAACTATTGCCTTAATGTCGTTTATTGCCCCGTTTAATATTACTTTTATTTTTCCGCCTTCTAGTTTGCTTATTACTTTAAAATCATCTATATATCCTTCTTTCTTTAATATCTCTAAGACAGACATTAAAACATTAGACGTTATTTTAAGTGTGCATTCAGTCTTACCTGATTTTTCCGCATTTTTTATCACAGACATTGCATCTGCGAAAGGATTGTGTCTCATCATCTTCACCTATTATATGCTCTAATTATATTTTTTAAATCCTAAAGACAATGCTTTTTCTCTGAAACATCGCCTGCAGTAATTTAAACCGTATTTGGATATATGTCCCATTCCTTTTTTGTTGCATATTGAACATTGCTTCTGTCCAAGACCGAATTTTCTGTCTTTTGGTTTGTTGTTCTTTATGAACTTTTCAGCTTTACCTTTTTTGTGTTCAATCGACTTAAGCATTTTTCTGTAATCACCCATTTATTACACACCTCATACTACATTACTCTACAGTTATCCCGAAATTACTTGAAACATATTCAATTGCTTCTTGTTTTGATATCCTGTGGTTTTTGGCAATTTTGGTTTTCTTTAATCTTCTTTTCTTTACCCTGTAACCACTTCTTTCCAGATTCACTGTTATATTCAATCCCATCATACCTATATAAGGATCATATTTTATTCCGGGGATTTCAAGATATTCTTGTAACCCGAAACCGAAATTGCCTTCTGAATCAAAGTTGTTCTTTGAAAGTTTATTGTCTTTTGCCTTGATTAAATGTTTT
Source organism: uncultured archaeon (assembly GCA_964552785.1). GTDB lineage: Archaea > EX4484-52 > EX4484-52 > EX4484-52 > CAZKIC01 > CAZKIC01. The sequence goes on along the minus strand of CAZKIC010000007.1, from coordinate 10,014 downwards.
AATAATTCTTCTGCATCTTTTCCTCTTAATGTAACTTTAGCCCCTATAGGTAGTCCTTTTCTTATCTTAAATGTTCTTGCTCTTCTTGTAGCATAAGTTTTTGTTGGCTTCTTATTTGAAATTATATTTAACAATTTAACGGCTTTCTCAACTTTCTCCCCGCTTTCCTTTAAACCTATGTTTAGAGTAAGCTTTGAGAGTTTTATTGCCCTCATAGGATTATTGTCTTTTGTGCCATTTGTCTTTTGTGCCATTTATATCACTTTACTATAATTTTAAATTTATCATCTTTTGGTAAAACGAAAACATTCTCCTTTGGTATTATTATAGAGGATTTATCCAATTTTATTGAAACCTTTGGAGGATTCAAATCATTGGAGCTAATTATCTTTTCTATCTCTCCAACCTGACCTGCATGTTTTCCCTTTAATATAACTGCTTTTGCTTTCTCCTCAAGTTTGTATATGCCTTCAACTTTATTTTTCTGTGTAAAATCAATCTCCAGTGTGTCTCCAACAACGTATTTCTTCTGATCTTTTTCACTAACTATGATGTTTTTACCGTCATTGAATGTTATCTGATATTTTCCGCCTTTGATTGTTGTTTTTTTCTTTATTTTAACTAGTTTTTTTGTTTCCTTGCCCTTGGTTGCTTCTATAACTGCAAGGTGTCCTTTTTCGTCAAAAACTGTTCTGAAAGTCTTATTTAATTTAGGTATGGAAATGACATCCATAAAACCTATTGGATATTGAACATCTTTTCTTACTTTTCCGTCAACTAAAACATTTCTGTTTCTTAAAACTTTCCTGACTTCCTTATAAGAGTCCGCGTATTTCATTGAGTCCCTTATTAAAACACCTAAAGGCAAACTGTCTTCTTTTGCGTGTGGCCCTGGGCCGACACTAATTGCATACTTATGAGTCTTCTTTGCCAGTGGCATATACTTGTTAATGTTAAATCTGCTCGTATACATAACATCTTACTCCTTCTTGATTCTTTTTGGATCTTTTGTATTGAGTTCAATAATCATTAAATTTGATGGTTCTAAAGCAATATTTACTTCTGAACCGTCTGCTTTCTTCCTGACTATCTTATCCACATAAACTTTTGATCTCTTTACATCTATTTTTGTAACTGTTCCTGTTTTTCCTTTCATATCTCCTGTTGTGACTTTTACTATATCTCCAGTTACAACTCTTATGTTTCTCCTGTTGTATTCTTTTTTGAGGTTCTTAGATAACTGAACACTCAGGAATTTATTCTTTATATGTAAAGGAGCATTAGCCCTATATTTTCTCTGTTTTCTCCTGCTAATACTTGATATCCATTTTTTTGACCATTCCAATGCCATATAATCACACAATAACTCTAGCTAATTTACCAACTGCAGGAAATCTTTCTACACATTCTTTTGCTACAATGTCTTTGATTTCCTTTCCTCTTGGTTCAAATTTTTCATTTAACAATACTGCAGCATTATCTCTGAATTTAATACGAATACCATTTTTTCTTCTATAAGGCATTGCCTGCCTTACGATAACAGCCATAACTTTTTCGTGTTTTATTTTTTGATTGCCTTTTTTTACTGCGGCAATAACAACATCACCTACTCCTGCCTGACCTCTTCTTTTTCTGGTTCCTCTATAATTTTTGACTGCTATAACCTCTAATTCTTTTGCTCCGGTATTATCTACACACTTTAATCTTGAACCAACTTGAATTCCTTTGCTAACTCTTGTTGAAATTGCCTTCATTATGATCACTTCTTAATGTCGAAGATAACAAAACTTTTTGTTTTACTTATTGGCCTGCACTCACCTATTGCAACAATATCCCCTTCTTTAGCATTTATACAAGGAGGATTGTGTGCCATTACTTTTGATCTCTTTTTCATGTATCTTTTATATTTTGGAACTTTCTTTAGATAATCCCAACTCACTGCAGCAGTTTTATTTGTTTTTGTTGAAACAACTTTTCCAATCTGCACTTTGCCCCTAATTTTTATGTTTCCATGAAACGGACAATTATTATCATCACAATCCGTTTTTGGTGGATTATCAACTTCAAGTCCGATGTTCCTTGTTTTTCCTTTCATAATGCATCCCATTTCTTTGGTATTTTTTTCTTTACTCTGTCTTCGGGTCTCGCTTTCAAAAGAGAACCCTTGACCCTGAGTTTTTTATCGTCTATTGTGAAAATGAAATCCGCGATGTCTTTCTGCACCCAGATTTCCTTTTCTTTGGTTCTTATTCTGAACATGTTTTTTGTTTCGTCTATCACAATTCCTTCAACATTGTTCAATGTTTCGTTTCTTGAATCAACAATCTTTACTCTCAGGCCTGTAAGTTCATGCCTCAAAATGTTTTTTTCGCTTATCATGATGTCTCTATCGAGTTTTCGTTGAATCCTTCGTTGATCAACAACTCTTTTACGGCTGAAACATGTCTTCCCTGCAGCTCTAAAATACCGTCTTTGTATGTTCCGCCGCAAGCAAGTTTGCTCTTCAGCTTCTTTAATAGCGCGTTAACGTTTATGGATTTCTCGTCCAATCCGCTAACGACAGTTACGAACTTCCTGAATCTTTTTTGTTTCTCGGATATTTTGATTTTTTGAGACTCTTTTGAAATTGTCTCGCATATGCACAGTTCGACTGGCAAACCACACTTACTGCATATTTCACTCATTTTACTTTCCTCACTCCTTTATGTTTCTTTCTCTCATAACGGTTAATATTCTTGCTATGTCTCTTTTGTTGGCTTTGATTTTTCCCGGATTCTCTGGAACTCCACCAACTATTGATTTTGCTTTTTCTTTCATAACCTCTAGTTTCAAATCATTCAACGACTTTATTAATTCCGAATCAGTCATTTCTCTGATTTTCTTGATCTTCATAATTATTCACTTTTCTTTTTTGTTTCTTTTTCTTTCTCTTCTTTTGAATCTGTTGATTTGTCAGCATCTTTTTCTTTTGATTCCTCTTCTCTGTTATTTTGTTCTTTTTCTTTCTCTTCTTTTTTTGCTTCTTCAACCATTTCTTTCTTTTCTTCATCTTTTCTGGCTGCAAACTCCTTTTCCAAAAGCATTATATCAGGCAATGATTTCATTATTGAAACCTGCACTCCTAAAGCACCTTGTTTTAAGACTGCCATTTCTTTGGCTTTCTCCACATCATTTGTTGCGGAGAAACCGCATTTTTTTATGTATCCTTCCTTAAATTTCTCTACTCTTGATCTTTCTCCCGAGATTTTCCCGGAAATTATTATTTCAATTCCTATCGCTCCTGCATTCATAACTCTTGACAGCGCAGTATTTACTAATTTTTTGTGTTTTATTCCCCTTTCCAAACCACTCACTATATATTTAGCCACCAATCTGGCATTCAAATCAGGATTAAAAACATCTCTTACTTCAATGTGTGGTTTAAATATTCCGAATTCCTTCTCAAGAGTCTCTGTTATCTGGTCAATCTTCTTTCCGCTTCTTCCTATAACCATTCCGGGTCTTCCTGCATATATTATGATTCTTGTATTCAAAGGAGTTCTGTGAATTTCACAATAAGCATAATCACTTCTATCTAATTCCTCGTTAAGATACTTGTCAATATTCATGTTTCTCATTGCCTTGTTGATGAATGTTCTTTCAATCATTTTCTTTCCTCCACAACTAAAGAGATGTTTGTGTTCTTTCTTTTTTGACCCCTGAATCTCGATCGTCTCGGTCTGTAAAAAGATGATGCTTTGTTAGCGGAAACATATTTTATTATTAATTTCTTTGAATCTAATCCTTTGAATTCCGCGTTCTTTTCTGCACTGTTTATTATATTCAAAAAAGCCTTTGCAGCGTTGACAGGATACTTGCCTGCTGCAATCCCTTTTTTGTGTGGCAGATCCTTATTGAACTTTGTGTATGGTACTGCCATTTTCTTTTCTATAACTGACTCTAATTTTTTCTTTGCGTTGGATGTTTCCATACCTGTTATCCATTTTCCTATTTGTGATGAATCTTTGTGCGAGATATGGAGATTTCTTGCATTAACTATAGCCTGCTTGTTCTTATTGAATATTGTTGAAAAAGGATTTCTTATCATGTCATCACTTCTTAGCTACGTTTTTACTTGATCTTGTTGCTCCGATACCTGCTCCCGAGTGTTTTACTTCTTTTCTTGTCTGGCTGAACTCGCCCAATCTGTGCCCTATCATTTCTGGCTGTATTATAACTGAAACATACTCCTTTCCGTTGTATATGCCTATTTTCTTGTTTACGAAAGAAGGCAAAACAACCATATCTCTCAATTGAGTTTTTATGAAAGCGTTTTCTTTGGAGTTGTTTACTTTTTCTATAAAAGCTTTTTCCTTCTCGTTCATTCTGTTAAGCATCCTTCTTTCTCTTGAGGTAACAAGTTTCTTGAACTCCTCAAGACTCATTGCTTGAAGCTCCTCTAATGTTTTTCCTCTGTATCTGAATTTATTCATCATTATAATTACCTCTTCTTCCCTGTTCTTCTTGCTCCTATGCTTCCCACTTTTCTACCTGGTGGGGATCTCTTGCTTGAAGTTTTTGAAGTACCGAAGTTGCTTCCTCCGAATTTGTGATCTACGGCATTCATTGCCCTCTTTGATGTAATAGGATATAATTTTCCTCTTGCATGCTTTGCCTTCCATTTATTCCCTGCTTTGATGAAAGGCTTGTTCTTTCTTTCCCCTCCTGCTGCTATACCTATTATAGCCCTACAGGAAGGGTTTAATGCTTTCATCTTTTTTGATGGCAACTTGATTATTGTTTTATCCACATCGTGAGATACGACTGTTGCGTAACCACCTGATGCTCTTACTATTTTCCCGCCATCCATTGGTCTTAATTCTATATTATATATAAAAGTTCCTTCAGGGATATTCCCTATTTTTGTAATAGAGCCTAATTTTATTTCTGTGTTGCTGCCCATTGTAATCTTATCATTAACTTTCATTCCTTCATAAGCAGGAATGTACATGACTTTATCCCCTATCCTTACTACTGCCAAAGGTGTATTCATACCAACATCATTAACAAGATCTGTTACTATTCCTTCTCCTTCATAATTCAACATCTTAACTTCGGCAACATGTCTATGAGAGTGCGCTCTATATGTTGAGGTTCCTCTTCCTCTTCTCTGACTCAAAATTCTCTTTCCCATATCACATCATACCTATTTTTGTTGCAATATCAGAGGCGCTATATTCCGGATCTAAAGTGATGTAAGCTTTCTTGTATTTCTTTAAAGGCTGTAATGTTCTTACACTCTTTACTTTTACATCAAACATCTCTTCAATTATTTTTTTTATTTGTTGTTTTCTTGCAGTTCTTTTAACAAGGAAAACGAGTGTATTGTTCAAATCCACCATATTTATTGATTTTTCTGTTAAGGATGAAGCTATAATGATGTTGTCTTTGTCATATATTGTTGATTTTTTGTCTGCCTTTTTGGGTTTTGTTTCTGGTTTCTTTGTTTCCTTCTTTTTTGTTTCTTTTTCAACATTCTCCTTTTTTACTGTTTTTTCAGCCATTGAATCATCTCTTTTTAATTAGAGTGTTTAAATATAAAGTTTCTCTTTATCCATGGTTTCTATTGCGCTCTTTGTCCAAATTGTTAATCTTCCGCCCTCATTACCTGGGGCTAAGAGTTTTGTATTTAGATCTTTTACTTGAACAACATCAACACCGGATATGTTTCTCGCAACTTTTGCTAAATTTGTTTCGTCATTAAAAACTATTAAAGGCCCTACCTTTTTTTTGTATTTTCTGTTTCTCATGGTTCCTTTTCCTGCTCTTATTTTCTTTTCTTTGACTCTTTCAAGCTCTTCTTTTAATCCCAGAGAGATTAAAGCTTTTTCCATATCTTTTGTTCTTTTTAATTCTTTGAAAGACTCGTCAACTATTAACGGAAATGAACTTATAGATGATATTTTGTGTCCCCTGTTTTCTATTAACTCTTTTACTGATGTTGCTGAAATAGCGGACCTTATAGCCAGCCTGTTCTCCTTTTTATTTATCTTCTGTGCGAATATTCTCTCTGTTAATGGAGGATGTGCTTTTCTACCCTTAACATTTCCCGGAGATATTCTTGCTTTCCAGGACATATGCCCGGAGCCTCTTCTAATCCTTTGTGTTCTGTGCATTCCCCTGTTTGCTTGTGTTCCAAAAGCGTGCCTGTTTCCCTTATATTTCGCTGAACTCCTGAAACCTGCTAATTTATCAGAACCGTATATCTCTCTGATCTTGCTCATAAATGACATGACAGATCTCTTTATAATATCCGGTCTATAAGTCTCTGTGAATTGTGGTGGTAGTTTTATTGTTCCAACTTTTTTTCCTGTTATGTCATATACATCTGCCATTCAAATCATCTCTACTTTATATTTACAGGATCGTATTTTGCCTTTGGTTTTCTCAATGCTTCTCTCAATACAATTAATCTTTTTGAAGGTCCCTGAACTGAACCTGAAACCATGATATATTTACTCTTTATCACACCGTAATTTTTCCAACCGCCGTTGTTTAATTCCTCTGTTGGATTGTCTATTTTGAATATCTGTTTGTTGTATTCTGTTCTTCTGAAAAAGCCCATTTGTCCTGCCTGCGGAACAGTCCATTGAACTTTATGAGGGTGCCAAGCACCTAAATTTCCTGCTTTTCTCTTTACCTTTTCTGATTTCTTTGCAAGCAGCTTTACACCCCATCTTTTTACCGCGCCCTGAAAACCATGTCCTTTTGTTACACCTATAGTGTCGACAAGGTCTGTTTCACTGAAAACCTCTGAAACATCAATTTCTTTGCCTAATTTTTCTTTAGCTATATTTATTTGGTTCTCCAAAGAACCATTAATATGAATCTCAAAAACTTCCGGCTTCTTTTTTCCGAAGCCAGCTTTATAAGGCTGTGTGTGTACGACAAGTCTTAGCTGGTCTATGCCTTCAAGAGAATCTAATTTTTCTATTTTATTCTTTCTTTTCTTTGGTACCGGCAATGTTCTCTGAAGTTCCTTATCAATATCCGTCGCCCATATCTGTAAGACTGCGTCAGAACCATAAGGATGTTTCCTGTAAGCTTTTACCCCTATAACTTTCAAAGGCGGGGCTTCAAGTATCGTTACTGCTTTTGAAACTTCCTGACCGTAATTGACAGAGCCTTTTCTGTTCTCTATCATATTTATGTGAGTCATGCCAACCTTGTAAGCAGCAAATTCATTTATTGGTTTCTCAGAGACAACTCTAGTCTTATTGCTGTCAAATATTCTTTTCGCCCTCTTTCTGGGGCTGTATCCTTTTGATCCTCTTATTGGGTGATGTGCTTTTCCCATTTCTTACTACCTTTTTACATAAATAAGACTCTGAATATCGTGAGTCCTATAATCAGACTTAATGATTTATATGTAAACTTTAAAAAGATTATGGTATTTTTGGTTCATTGTTTTGTGCTGTCTGTTGACACAAAACTATTTTTATTTTTTGAACCTCAACCATTGGCGAGATTCTTTTTGCAAAGAATCGTCTTCCAATTTCTTGGAATTAAGTTTATATATAAAGGGATAATATTATAAAGGTTTTGTATTTATGGTGTGTTTTCAAGAAGACAGGCATTTTCAAAAAGTGATTGTATTTATCAGACCATCTTTATGGCAGTTATGTCTGTCCTGTTTATCTCTCCTTTCATCTCTTTCAGCCCGAAATTGCCGGCAAAAACAGGATACAAGACTTCTGAAAAGTCGCTGTTCTCAAATCTTTCTATTGTATCTCTTATTTTCATCATATAAATTCCGTTGTACACTTCACTGGACCAGTCAAATGGAATTTCTTTGTAATCTCCGTCAGAATAGTAAACAACATTCACGCTGTTTCCATATCTTTTCTTCCAGTCAGAGTCTAGATAGATATAGATGTAGGGGGTGTTTTCTTCCAAAGATTCGAGCATATAGCCGTCAAGAACATTATCATCAGGAACCAGATTTTTGGTTATCCTCATATAATAAGTTATGTTTCCGTCCTCATCTACTTCATATTTTGATTTTGAAATTTCCTCTCCTTCATACATTCCGTAAAGATAGAACAAAACCTGTTCTCCATTCACGTAGACGAGTTCGTCTCCGTAAGAACCTTCTTCTCCTTGTCCGTTTGTTATTCTTTCTATTGGTACAGAAACTATGTTGTTGTCATACACTGTTATGTATGGCGTTTCTTTTATGATTTTGAAGTCGTTTTCATCTGTGTATCTTTTGTTGTTTTGCCCGCCAGAAAGCAATATCACGATCAGAATTAAGAGTATAAGCAACACGGCCAGAAGAACGATTGTTGTTTTGTTTATTCCCTGCCGGGGTTTTCCTTCCTTTCCTTCCTTTACCACGATATATCTGTCGTAGTCCATAAGGTATTATTGGTTTTAGATGTATATATTGTTTACAGAACTTTTAAGTCTGGTTGCGTCTATATCTCTTAGATCATCTCACTTCTGTTTTATTTGTCAGTTCGAAGCTTTACAAACTCTCTGTCGAGAGTTTGTAAATCATCTTCAATTCTGTTGTTTAAATCGAAGCTTTCCAATTTCTTTTTCAAGAATCTGTAAATCCCAACCCATATATCCGTTCTCCTTTAACCACTCTTTCGCTTTCTTATTCATCTTCTTTGCGAATATTCCTAACTTTTCCTTTCTTTCGTTGTTAAACCACTCAACATACTTAACTTTCTCTTTCAGCTCTTCTATAATCTCCTTAACATCTTTCAGCCCCAGGTCCTTCCACTTGACTTCAACTGCGAGAAGTTCTTTTGTGTTTTCATTTATTCCAACAATGTCTATTTCCTTGTCTTTGTGCCACCATCTGCCGATTTTTGTGAAATCAATTGGTTTTAAAGAAAACATCAATTCTTTTACAATATCTTCAAAAACCCTGCCAATATGGGCATTATATTCCTTTTCAAATGATGGGAAAAATGAATAATCTTCCATTTCTATGAGGGATTTATAAGGCTCTATAAAATAATAATAGAACTCCAGGTATCTGTCCTTTAGTCGATATATGCTTTTCTTTGTTTTTAGAGAACTTGTTACAGGTGTTTCGCGTTCTACAAAACCGAGATTTATCAAAGTTTCAAGATAAATAAACAAATTAGTCTTTTGAATTCCGGTATGATTTGATATGTCATTAAATGTGGTTTTGCCTTTTGCTATTGCAGACATTATAAGATTGTAAACCCTAAACTCATTGAATTCCGAACTCAAAAGAAAGTTTATTTCATTATAAAGGAAGCTGTCTTTTGCGAGTGCTTTTTGTTTTATATCATCTACAGATTTCACAAGCTTATGATATAGAGGAATGCCTCCGCACACTCCGAATATTTTTACATTTTCCTCTATAGACTTATTGTTGAAATTGACTGAATCTGCAAACTTAAGTGGTTTCAGGTAAATGCTTAAATCTCTTCTTCCATATAACGGAGATGTGTATTCCAAAAATGAGCGCATCAGAGTTATAGAGGACCCTAAGATTATGAAATGTATCTTGCTGTTTCTTATGATTTCGTCTATAATGTATTGAAATTCTGAAAGAATCGCCTTCTTATCTATTATGTTCTGAAATTCATCAAAAACTATTATCCACTTTTTGTTTGTTCCTTTTATTACCTTGAATAAATTTTTATAATCTTTAAATTCTATGTCAAGCCCTGTTTTCTTGTAGATTATTGTGCTAAGTATCTGAAGATTAATCCTGTATCCCTCTTCACAAAGCAAATATATTACATTGCTTTCGTTTTTTATTATTTGCTTTATCAACGCTGTTTTTCCTGCTCTTCTTCTGCCATAGATAACACTAAATGAATTATCCGCTTTTAATACCTCTCTAAGATTTTTCAATTCGGACTTCCTGTTTATAAAAGTAATAGACATATTATTATAATATATGTATAACTTTATAAATCTTTCCCTATATCCAGTATCTCCGAATGTTCACCAACTTAACCAGCATCTTCACCCAAAATAACCAAT
>CAZKIC010000006.1:2117-15926 GCA_964552785.1 uncultured archaeon | reverse complement strand
AAGAGATTTGTGTTGTATTAGAGATATTTTTGACGAGGACAGGAGTGTTTCTTTGTGTGGTGGTTCCGTCTCCGAGTTGTCCAAAAAGGTTGTTTCCCCAGCATTCTACAGATCCATTTGATACTATAGAACAGAAATGATAACCACCAGGAGAATTAGACCATAAAACAGAATAATACTTATCATCGGAAGCATAACTATTAACAAAAACTTTTCCGTAATCAGAGTTGTCAACAAAAGATGTATTTGTGAATTTGAGATAAATAGTAGTTTTTGAATTTGAAGAAATAAAAGGAATTTTAACCCAAATTTCTGTTTGTGTTGTATTGCAGCTTGGAGAATGTAGCCAGAATGAAAGAATATTGGTGTTATTTTCTACAGTTATACCAGTACAATTAGAGTTCATTCTTCCCAAGGAAATTTGTTGTTGTGTGTTGTAGATGATTTTAATAGGATAATTATAAAGATCTGTATTGTTTTTATTCTCTATTATTATTTCTTGAACATATTTTGTATTCAAAGAACTATTCAAATATATTCTTCCTAATGTAGTGTTGACTATTATATTGTTTACTGAATTTATCTTGTTTGTATCTAAAAATAAATCTGTTATATTAGAGGTATTGCCAATGGTTATATTTGAAGGAAGGATAAAAGACAAAAAGTCTATATCCTCTTTTGAACATTGGAATGTAGAGTAGTGGTGTGGTCTATTATTTTTTTGTTCGGAAGCTTCTTCCGTCAGAGATTTTGTGTAGTCTTTTATCCAAAAAGACACCAATACAGAACTAGAGACTAAGAATACAACTAAAAATACGGCAGATACAGACACTGATAACGCTTTTCTTAGAGATTTTGAATATTCTATCATATGACCCATTAATAAATATATTGTGTCATACGGATATATATTATTTTCCATTATATTAGAAAAATTTTTCTTCCCGCGGTTTCTGACCGGACGCAGGCAACATTCTGTCAGAAATGAGCAATGCTAATTGCGTAATTTCCAACTTTGCGAGTTGAAAAGCCTCGAACGCAGTAAGAGGGGTTTTGTAAAAAGGCGTCGGTGACTAAGTTCGAAGAACGCAGTCGCCATTTAGTCGAGGTTTGTAAAAACTCGCCCGCAGGTTTTTTCCGAAGGAAAAAAGGTGTGTGGTGTCGAACGAAGTGAAGACAGCACCTTTTCCCACGGCTTTGGTAAAAAGGCGTTGTTATTCTGTTTTCAAGAAAACATTAACATCCTTGACGCTTTCTTCAATAGAAATAACATTGTTTGTTGCCTTCTTTAATAAAGTTGCTCCAAGGTCTTTATTGACATTCAAATCAGAAATAATCTGTTCTATTGCTCTTATATCTCCTTTAAGCTTTATCAATGATTTCATTACCTCTTTATATCTCTTCATACTTATGAATACAGGCCCTTTAGCATTCAAAAACGTCTTTTTTGTTTCCTCAAATTTTGTTTCTTTAAGTTTCAAATCAACCTCTTCCTTATTTTCCTCATCTTTATTTTCTATATTTACAGTAGGGGTTTCTTGCTTAAATATACTCTCTAACATCTCTTTCTTATTCTCTGGTGCTGATTGTTTGTCCGGTTTAGGTATTATATTCTCGACTTTTTGTTCTGCAGCCTCATTAACAATTTTTGGTGTGGTATTCTTTTCAGAAATCTCCTTAAGTAACTCATCTCCTGTAGGAATCTTATCAATCCTATGTATTTCTGTAATTGTTCTGTCCTCCGTCTTAATTTCAGAGGCGGGAACTCCGGATACCAGAGAATCGGATGTGTCTTTTTTCACATTCTCGGATTCAGAAATCATGGCTTCTTTCATATCTCTTTTTGGTGGCGGAGGTGGTAAAATCTGCTTTACACCAGAAGTGTCAATATCCGCTTTTCTGTTCTCTTTATGCTTAAACAAACCAAACATAGAACATCACTTATGTAAATAATATAACTTTACTACTTTATTAAGTTTATCTATCTTGGCGAAAAACATTCTCTCCAATTGAACAATCTTTCCTTTCTCTTTTTTAATGTTGTCCTCTATAATGCCTTTAATCAAGACGCCTTTATCAGTAATTATCTCGCCCTTTAATTTATTATCTGCAGGAAGCCATTGAACAATTCTTGAAGAACTTTCATCAATAACTTCAAACTTATTGTTGATTGTAAACAAGTTCTTTAAGCGTATTTTTCCTTCTTTTTTAAGAAAATCAAAATCTTTTTTTGATATAAACACTTTTCCTCCAAATTTCAGAGTTCTTGAGCCTCTTTCAGGAAAGTCTGGGTGCAGAGGAATCTCTGCCATTATTGGCTTATAATCAATCTCCAGTTCAACAGGATCTTCAATAAAGAAATATCTGTTAGCTATCGGCTCGACAATTTCTCTGTTATAAGATTCTATTTTCTTCATAAACTCTTCATAAGTTGTTGTCTTGTCTCTTTTTGACGGACCCATCTCTACAACAAACCTTCTGAAAGATTCCGGATTAAAACCTCTCTTCCTAAAAGAAACTAAAAACGGCAGTCTCGGGTCATCCCAACCCTCATACTCTCCTTTGAGTATTTTCTGCCTGGTTTTCGTCTTGCTCATCTCAAAATTCTTGAAGTTTAATCTTCCTGTATGTATATAATAAGGTGTTTTCCAGCCAAAATAATCAAAAATATACTTCTGTCTTTCCATATTTATTATGTGATCCTTACCCCTAATAACATGAGTTAGCCCCATCTCGTGATCATCAACAGAAACCGAGAAATTCATCAAAGGCCACACTCTGTATTTCTTTTTGGTTCTTGGATGTTCATCATCATTTATCCTGAAGATAGGGAAATCCCTAACAGCAGGGTTTGGGTGATTGATGTCTGATTTACATCTGACAACAGCTTCTCCCTCTTTATATTCTTTAAACATTCTGCGCCATTCTTCAAGATTCTTTTCTACAGAATTGTCTCTGTGAGGGCATGCCTTTTTCTTGGAAACAAACTCCCTGAAATCATCAGAAGAACATCTGCAAACATACGCTCCATCCAGCTTGAACAATTCTTCCATTCTTTTATAATACAACTCCATTCTATCGCTTTGAATATAAACTTCTGGTTTTAGACCCGTTATCCATTCCACATCATTAGGTATTGAAACATACGCATCCTTATCGACATTTGATGCGTTTGTGTCCTCTATCCTCAAAATAAATCTTCCTTTATATTTTTTAGCATATTCTGAATTAAGAAGTATCGCAAATATATGGGCAACATGCAAATAACCGGAAGGTGCTGGTGCAATTCTGGTAACAACTTTGCCTTTTACTGCACCCTCCAATTCCGGCAACTCTGTTTTTAATAACTTTTTCTCTTTTTCAGCAACCCTGAATTTCTCCAGCTTTTCCCTGTCTAAAGAATTAATCTCATTAACAGCCTCCAAGACTAACTCGCGTACTTTAGAAATATCTTGTTTCGCATCTTTAACAGAACCCATGACTCTTCCAAAAACAGCATTCTCATTAGCTTTGCCAAACTGCAAAGCATTATTTGCCGCAAAACCCCTGGCCTTAGATCTAATCTCCTCTATAACTTCTTTAGAAAGAACCATGAACTTAATTCTGAAGTAATATTTATATAATTATATTGGCAATTAAACTCTACAAAAAATGAAGATTTTTTTGCGCCATTAAAATATATAAAGATATACCGATATAATAAGACTATTCACTCATAGTCTAAAAAAAGGTGAAGAAATGACAAGAATTATATCATTAGTTTCTGGTAAGGGAGGAGTCGGAAAAACAACTCTTAGTGCTAACTTAGGATCCGCACTACATGATTTCGGAATAAAGACAGTTGTTGTGGATACAAATCTGACAACACCAAATTTGGGTTTTCACCTTGGAGTCCCTTTATACCCGAAAACAATGCACGATGTTTTAAGAGGCAACGCAACTATAAACGACGCAATATTCGTTCACCCTACAGGTATGAAAATAATACCTGCAGGAATATCTATATCTGATTTAAAAAACACCTCTCCGGAAGGAATACCTAAAGCTGTTCTCGATTTAGTTGGAGACCATGATATTGTCTTGCTTGATGGTTCTGCAGGGCTTGGAAAAGAATCATTGGCGAGCATAAAGGCGGCAGATGAAGTATTGATAGTTACAAATCCCCAATTACCTTCCGTCACTGATGCATTAAAAGCAATAAAAATTGCGGAAGAGCACGGAGCGCACATTCTCGGAGTTGTATTAAACCGCGTAAAGGGGCATAAATCAGAACTCTCTTTGAATGATGTTGAATCTCTTTTGGGTTATCCTGTAGTTGGAATGATTCCTGAAGATGATATAATGCATGAATCCTTAGCCGCCAAAACTCCTGCGGTGGTTTACGATCCAAAATCAAAACCTTCTATAGAAATGAAAAAATTAGCGGCATCAATAGCCGGAATTCACTGGGAGCCTCCAAAAGAACAGAGAGTAGGATTTATGCAAAAACTTTTCGGATTCCTAAGATAATCTGAATATATTCTTTAACAAAAAGGGAGATGATCGTATCGAGATTTGGAAAGAACTGGCAAGAAAAAAACAAAATTCATTAAATTTTTTCTTAAAAAAGAAAAAAGAGGAAGCGGAATAATGGCCTATAAGCATTTCGTTCATGTAGATATAGAAGATAAAGTTGAATTACAACAGAAAAACTCCATATCAACAGATACAACAATTGTTTTTGGTGAAAACGCTGAAATATTGGTATCAGATAAAAAACTGAGAGAACTCTACGAGATATTAAAAGTCAGATACGAAGAAAACAACTAATTAACCAAAACCAGAATTAACTCGTAATAAATACAGAGATTATCATTTATTCAGCATCAGCATCTTCAAAATCTCTTCTTTGGCCTTCTTTGGATCCACAGAACCCTTAGTTTCTCTCATTAGCTGTCCAACAAGAAAATGCAGTGCTTTTTCCTCGCCTTTTTTGTAATCGTTAACAGCTTTTGGATTAGAATCTATAATTTTACGTACTATAGAATCCAAATTAGTTGTATCAATCTTGGAAAATTTATATTTTTCAACAATATCTTTCATAGGTCTTTTATCTTCTATCATTTTACGGATAATCTGCTCAGTTACAAGATCACTATACTCTCCTTTTTCATACGCTCTAATTACTTCTATAATCCATTCTCTTTTTAATTTAGATGAACTAAAGGTAAGGTTATTATAATTTAAAGTCTTTTTTAGAACAATTCCTATCCATGATGAAGCATTTTTAACTGAAACCTTTTTTACTGCCATTTCAAACAAATCTGGCAGATCTTTATCAGATATTAAACTTTCGGCAAGTTTCTCCTGTAACTTATAATCCTTGACGAATCTCTTTTTCTTAACATCAGGAAGCTCTGGTATCTCCTTAAGAGAATTATCTTTTTGCTTGTCGTTTATTTGATAATAAGGCAGATCCGGCTCGAAAATATAACCATAATCATCCTCTGTTTCTTTTGTTCTCATTGATTTGGTAACACCTGCTTCCGGAATCCATTGTCTTGTCTCCATAACCACATTTCCGTTTCTTTTAAGAATATTTTTCTGTCTTATATGTTCGTAACTCAAAGCCTTCTCTATATCCCTGGTTCCTGTAATATTCTTTATCTCGACTCTTTCAGAACCAACAATAGATATATTCGCATCGCTTTTTATTGTGGCTATAGAATCACTCTCATAAACACCCAAATATTCTAATATCAAAGATAATTTCTGCAAATACAATCTTGCCTCTTTAGGACTTGATAAATCAGGCTCTGTTACAATCTCAATTAAAGGAATTCCCGCCCTATTATAGTCAACCAAAGAATAATTCTTCTCATGTAATATTTTTGCGGGGTCTTCTTCAATATGGATTCTCATAATTCTTATCTTCTTTATCTTTCCGTCAACCTCTATTTCTAAAAAACCGTTCTCGGCTATGGGCCTTTCATATTGTGTAATTTGAAAATTCTTAGACATGTCTGGATAAAAATAAGTCTTTCTTGAAAAGAAGTACTCCTTTGATATATCACAATTTAATGCCAAAGCAACTTTCAAGGCTTTCTCAAAAACAGATCTGTTGAATCTTGGTTTTGAACCTGGCATGCCGAGACATATTTCGCAGGTTAATGTATTCGGAGGAATATCATCTGTCTTATTTATTTTGGAAAAGTTGACAGGGTTCTCGCAGGAACAGAATAATTTGGTTTTTGTGTTTAACTGGACATGGGTCTCCAAACCAATCATAATTTTCTCTAAATCAAGAGTTTTTTGCTTAGTAACCATAACATTGCTTTAAATCTTAACTTTTAAAAATAAAACGAATAATTAATAATTCAGGGTCTTAAAATGAAATTAATATCTAAAGGTGCAGAAGCAGAAATTTATTCTGAAAATAACAAAATAATCAAAAAAAGAATCAAAAAGAATTACAGAATAACGGAACTAGACATTTATTTAAGAAAAAAAAGGAACAAAGCAGAAAAAAAGCTTCTTGAAAAATCATTTTCAAAAGGAATAAATGTTCCCCGCGTTATAGATTCCGGCGAATTTGAATTAACTCTTGAAGAAATAAAAGGCAGGAAAATTAAAGATATTGATCTCGATAACAACACTCTGGACAAAATATCGAGAGAAATCGCTTCTCTGCACAATGAAAATATAATTCATGGAGATCTGACCTCATCCAATATAATACTCAAAGATAAAATATATGTAATAGATTTTGGTCTTGGTTTTGTTTCAAACAGAATAGAAGACAAAGCAACAGATCTGAGAATATTTCTGGAAACATTGGAACTTCCAAGAGAGAAAAAAGAAGAAATAAGAAAGACATTTCTGGAATACTATAAAAAATATTCCAATAACGGGGAAGAAATCATATCTCAACTGGAAGACATAGAAAAACGGGGAAGATATGTAAAAAGAAAGTCCGCATAAAAACTTTATATACTAATACATCCTAAATAAATATATTAACGTTAATAGGTGTTGCTATGGCATATTTGGCTAATCTTACCGGATATCTTCAAAACTGGGGATTCTATGATTTTGTGTTTCCATTGCTTTTATTTTTCGCAATAATCTATGGATTGCTGCAGAAAACCGCTATTTTTGGCGACGGAAAACAAACAACCCCTATAAATCTTATAATTTCTGTTGTTCTGTCCTTTTTTATAGTTAATTACACCCCTGCAGGAGCGAGTATGGCTTCTTTCCTTACAAATACATTCGGAAGATCGTCAATGTTTTTAATAGCTCTTCTGGCTTTTATGCTGATAGCAGGGTTAGTCGGATTCAAGTTTGACGACAGTGGTGATGAAAAGAAAATAATGACATATATTGTGCTTGGTGTTGCGGTCATAGTGCTGTTGGTGTATCTATACTCAACATACACTCCAAACTTCATGACTCCTGAATTGTGGGCTATACTAATATTCCTCGCAATTTTAGGAGGACTGGGATTCTGGCTGTACCAGTCATCAGGACAAAATTCATAAGTGATAAAATGGCATACTTGGGAGACATAACAAACACTTTCCATAACTGGGGATTCTATGATTTTGTGTTTCCATTCCTTCTTTTCTCTGCAATAATCTTCGCAATACTGAATAAAACAAAATTGTTCCACACAAAAAAAATGATAGAAGGGAATAAAGTAAATCCTGTTGATCTTATAATCTCTTTAGTTGCTTCTTTTTATGTTGTTTCCTACACTCCTGCAGGAACAAGCCTCTCTTCATTCCTGACAAATCTGTCAGGGAACATGGCAGTGTATTTATCAGCTCTTCTGGGCATAATGATATTAATGGCATCTGTCGGATTTGACTTCAAGAAAAAGGATAAGAATAAGCCAAGTGCAATGGAAAGAATGGGTAAAATTGTCCTTGGTGTTTCAATACTGTTCCTTATTGTTTACTTTATAACAGGATACAATCCGTTCTCAAGTCAGGACTGGACTTATTTCATAGTCCTGATAATCATAGTGATTGTGATATTGCTGCTGGCTAAACCAAAAGAAAAGAAAGAAGAGACTCCACCCAGTCCGGATGAACAAAATCCTCCGCAATAGCCTCCGAATTAGTAAGTCTTATTCTGTACAAAAATCTATGTTGATATTCATGTAATACTCCGACAATATCTAACCAAGCCCCATTTCTTTGCAGGCTTTTATAGCATTCATAACTTTTGGTATATGATTTTGCGTCTCATTTAAACCACCGGGGTTGGTTTTACATTCAAAAGCCGCCACCGGTATACCACACTTATATTGATTACAATCAACACTTGGATACAGTGCAGGATGTTTTCCGCTACTTTTAATTGTATCTCCTCCTCCATTATAATAAGCCAAAATATAGTGTAAAGGATAACCCTTATAACCCTTGTCTTTCTGTATCCTCAAAGCTTCCTTTGACAAATAACTGAGATATTCTGTTCCTATGTAGATATTCGCATTATTATTATTTATAAGGTAATCCTCGTTTATTTTATTAACGCACATCACAAGTTCCTCTTCCGGTAAAACTTTATTAACAAAACCTAACTTATCTCTTAATAAATCATTTTCCTTGCATCTCTCCATTGCTGTGGCAACCTGTACCTGCATCATACCTAAAGATGGAGGATCTGACTTGCTTCTTTTTCTTTTGCCTAAAGACGATTCAGCATAAATCACACCAACAATCAGGCATTTATCAACACCAAATGTTGAACTTGCGTCCTCCAAGATATCCTTATTATTCTGAACAAACTTTCTTATCTCATTCTTTCCGTAACTGTTAATTGGCTGAACTTCCTGGTGTTTTGGGTCTGTACCTTCACACATAGAAGGATAATCCAAAACAGGGCATTCAGAAGATCTAATATTATCAAATGGATCTCTACAAAGATAATTTATATTAATATAGTCTATAGAAGTACTCTGTCCTCCTGTAGTGAAACTTTGGGTGGCTCCATTGTTTGAGTTTTGTGAGCTTCCTTGATTGTTTTGGTTATTATTGCTTTGTTGAGGGCCTCCTTGAGAACTCTGGGCAGTTCCTTGATTGTTCTGATTTACACTCTGAATATTAGAAACACTGTTTATGTCGTAACAGATCTTCATAATATTCATAACTTTAGAAACATAATCTCTTGTAGTTTCGAGTCCTGAATCATCCTTGCATTCCAATTTTGGTATTTTCAAATTACAGTTGTTGTTCTTGCATTTTGAATCTCCGAAAGAAGAATAGTCCAAAACTTTCTTGGCTCCGTCCTTATAAGACGCTATTATATAAGCTAATGTGTTCCCGTAATAGTTGTATTCAGACATATAGGACTTTGCTTCTTTAGATGTATCGTATATTTTCTTAGAAACCTCTGCTATCTTGTCCTTGTCAACATTATTCTTCTCGTCTATATAAAGAATTGCAGAAACCAGACAATAATCCTCGCCCTTCCTGTTGTCCTCTATCAGCTCTGCATATGTCTTTCCATCCTTGGTTTCAGTCTCCATAAACTTAATGAAATCCTGTACATCATCCTTGTTGCTGTTCTTTATACAATATGAAGGATAGTCTATAAGTTCAACACCGCATGTATTCTTTGTGTCTTCTATATCATAAGGATTAAGGCAAAGTTCGTTAGACGAACCTATAAGAGACAATGAAGAGCATTTTGATTTATAAACAACAACCTCATTGTCCTCTTTTTTTATTGTTCCGTCCTGGGAGATTGTATATCTGTCCTTTACAGTGCAGTATCCATCCCCTGTATAGTCTGTCATACATTGGAGAAAACATTTGGAAACCCATTTAGATTGGAGCAGGAATTTGTCTGCATTGCTCTTGCTTCTTTCTAAAGAAGCGTTGTCTATCCTGACAACAGCCCATGTTATCAACAATAATACAAGCAAAGTTGCAATAAGAGCTACAGGAAGACTAAATCCGGAGCCTTTTTTAGCAGCCATTATTAGCACCATTCTCCTTCAAATCAACAGTCACCCAGCTGGAGATGCATTCAGTCCTGAACTTTATCTCTGCACTATAATCATTCTTTGTGTTCACATTGTCTGGAACATTAAATATCACATAAGAAGTCTCTGAACTCCTGCCAAGTCCGAAAATATCCTCAAACAAACTGTTCCCGTTATTATCAAACAAAATATCTGTTACGGACAAAGATGAACCTTCATCCAGATCATCTGTATTTATATCAGAACAATCAGCATCAGGGAAATCTAATTCAAGTTTGACGCATTTCTTCTCTCTTGAAAACGAACCTATTTGGGTTAAATAGCAGAAATCAGCAGCTTCTGCTAATTTCTCACTCAACTTGCTTGGGTCCTTGTCAACTTTACAGTCAGCCGAGAATATATAAGAGGTGTCTGTATTAATTATTGAAGATTTTTTATTGCAGAATCCGTCAGAAAAGAAAATATCATACAACTCCTTGGAAGGATAAGTCACTTCCGCATCATCATCCATACTTCTATTTCCTTTATCAAACAACCCCTTGAAAACATCATCTCCTTCTAAAGGATAGTCGGAACAGTCTTTTGCACCTAAATAACCATTATCGTTAATTTTTATTTTTCCGTTATAATCCTGATATAAAGTGTAAGCATAATTAACCTTGGCTAATATAGTATAAGTCATTTGAGAATCAACATCGCCATTAAAGGAAACAGGACAATTGAATGAATAGCCGTCATTGTTTGGGGCTATACATTTGTTTGGATTCCGGCCTTGTCGCGCTTTCATTCCATAAAAGTTGTATTTATCTTTGTATATCTCATAATTCTTTGGAAACTTCTTCTTTAGCAAATTCTCATCAGTTATCTGTTCAAGCTGGCAAAGGTTCTCATTCTCAATCTTGAACTCCTTAGGTAGTAAAACAAACACATCATTAACTGTTGTATATGCGTAACCATCTTCTTTATTAGAAACAATAACACTTAACTTAAATTTGGTCTTCTCTTTTATTGGTGAGTATTTGTCCGCCTTTATCTCTATCTTTACAGGATGTCCTGAATCCGTAGAAACTACCTCTTGGGGCTTCAAATTCGCAGCCTCTTGCTTATAAAGTTCCTCATCTATAATCTGTAGATTCTTTGTAGAAACAACCGCACTCCCAAAATAAACATCAAAAACAGAAAAACCCAAAGATTCTTTCTCGCAAAAAGGCGCCACATATGTAAATGTATTCCTTACTTTGTTTCCTCCAGAGATGATATTGCTCTGCATCTCAAAACAGTTCTGCTGATACGTAATATCTCCATCTGAACCCTGCGAAAGGCACACTCCCCCTAATGCCTGATTCCTTTCATCTAAACTGACTCCCACTATATATGTAAGAATATTGCTTGTTAAATCTTCCCTGCTTTTTGACTCTATATCTATATTTACTTCATCTCCGGCATCAACAGAACTTGGAAAAACATTAACACTATCTATTTTAACAAAAGAGAGAAACTTGTCCTTCTCCTCATCCTCCTTATCTGGATTGAAAAGATTCTCTCCACTAAATGTTTTCACTAATGTCTCCTTGAATGTTTCAAAAGGGCTTTTCTTTTTCTCTGTATCGTCATATACTTCATTAGTTCTCCCTTCTGTATCTATCTTCTTCTTGTATTCCGATATTTTTTCGTCTACATTCTGGCTCGCGCTTTCAGTAAAAGCAGACAAAAACGGAGAAGTGAAGAAAACAAATAATGTTAAAGATACCATAAAGATGTATAATGTGTCGTTTTTGCTTAACAGCCCTATAAATCCGGCAGCAAGAAATAACAAAACTGTTAAAGCCAGAGGGTTGTCAAAAGACACACTAGAAAAGAATTTTGGGAACACAAAATAAACCCCTAAAGAAAACAATATGGCAATAAAACTAGGAAAACCTCTGCTTTGGTTATATTTCTTGTCTTCATTCGTCACTATATATAACAAAATCGCCATGGAAGTTATAAACCAAAGAAGATAATATACAGAGGAAAGCTTAAACAAGTAGATGATCCATACAATCAATACCAAAACTACTGGAGCCAAAAGCATCAAAACACCTAAATCTTCATCTTATCAAAAATATTTGTAAAATACATCAAAAGACCTGCCAAAATATACAAAAAAAGATATACAAAAGCAATACTATTCAGAGATTTATCTATTTTAGTAGAAAATCCCCATACTATTGCAACAAACAAAACAATGATTCCTATACCTGTATGAAACAAATACTCTTTTTTATCATGATTCTCTAAATGTTCTTTATTCTCCTGATGCTCTTGAACTCCTACTTCTTCATGGCTTCCTTCGTGTTCTTCGGAGTGATCTATAGAACCTTCGCTCTCTCCTTCTGACTGAAAAGAACCCCTTCTTCCAAATTCTTCCCTTGTAATTAAAGCTCCAACACCCTGAAATTGATGAGAGTTATCATTAACGCATATAAATTCAGTATCACTTACCTTAAACACCCTACCTCCACACTTTGGGCACACAAGATCCTGTAAATCAGCATAATCTCCCATAATCAAACCTTCTCTATAATTAATGAGATCTTATCAATGTTGTATGCTCCATCAGTCTGCAACCTCAAAACATTGTCCTTTAATTTCAAGTCCTCTTTATTAAACTCGTATATAATCTTACCCGGACTTCCCACTTTTCTTGAATGGAATGTTTTGTCATTCAATGTTAATGTAATTCCATTATCAAGTAGGACATCGGATATATCTATAATGATTCTTCCTGTATAATTCGCATTGTCAAAGAACCTCATCTTCCTTTGACTAACATCAAAAGTCCTTATACCTTCAAGATATTCATCACTCGCATAAAAGAATATTCTCAAAAGAATAGTGTCAATGTCATAATAAGAACTCGAATCTCCTGAATCTGTAAAGAATGTTATTTTGTTCTCTCCTGGTTTTAAAGAGTGTTTTGCCCTGTAAATTTCACTTTCTATGGGCTGAGATGTTGGCAATGGTCTTGCCTTGTAAAGTGGTTTGTCGTTAACCTCAACATTCAAATCAGAATTAATCTCGGATTCAGCAACATTAAACGCTAAAATTCCTTTCCTGAAACCGTTTATCTCGTAATCATTCAACTGGAAATATTTCTCAACTTTTGTTGTTTCATAATCCTTTATCTTTAGTTTGAAATCTAACAAGTGGTAAGTGGTTGGAGCCCAAAACTTAAGTCCTGAAGAAGACGCATAAATATCAATCTTGTTTTCTCCTTCCTTAAGGTCGAAAGTCACTATCTTGAACTCCTGAGGATAAGTATAATTAGAATATATTAATTCTCCATTAAGCATAATATTCAGAGTTCCGTAGTAATTAGAATCATTCACAACAAAACTAATTTCTGCTCTTTTTCCCTGGTGAGCGCTGAAAGTTATGCTCTCAGAATTTTTTTTAAAAACTCCATTTTCTATAAAAAGCTCGTCTTTCTCTTTGATTGTTCTGTCAGTTAAAACATGGCCAACAGAAGCGGGCCCTAAATTTATTGTCCGATATGCTTCTTTAACTGTGCCTATACTCCCGATTTCATCACTAAAAATAACAACTTTTGATATTCCTTTGTAGACATCATCATAATCATAACTATCAGAACCGCTAAAACTCATACTGATATTATCGGAATTTGAAACAAACAAAGCAATTATGAATAAGACAACACCTATCCCTAAGACTTTAACAAAATTCTCAACACCCATACAATCCCCTACAACTAAAAATCAATAATCTCCCCTCAATAATATATATTAAAAGTTATCGTATATATAATTTTACATATAGATGATATTGGTGAAATT
>CAZKIC010000006.1:1566-2017 GCA_964552785.1 uncultured archaeon | reverse complement strand
ATATGTTCGGAACTGAACAATTGTAAAGGGTTACGATGATATATAATTTTACATATAGATGATATTGGTGAAATTATATGTTCGGAACTGAACAATTGTAAAGGGTTACGATGATATATAATTTTACATACAAGTAAGAATAGACAACTATAGCAACGCCATATATATTGAAAAAGCGTCTTAAATAAATATCGAACATAAATAAGTCATGAGTGGGTCCGTAGCTCAGTTTGGGCGCCTTTCTTTTCTTTAAGAGAAAAGATGTTTTTTAGGCATGTAAGGCGGAAAAAATAGAGCGACAGCCTCCTAAGCTGTAGGTCGTGGGTTCAAATCCCACCGGACTCGCTATTTTTAAAAATAAAAATTCATAATGAATATAACCCTGCGATGATTACAAGACCGATAAAATTCCTGTGAAATATATTTAATTTTAAGTCTCGTAATTTACAAC
>CAZKIC010000006.1:0-1466 GCA_964552785.1 uncultured archaeon | reverse complement strand
TATAGAGACCGATAAAATTCCTGTGAAATATATTTAATTTTAAGTCTCGTAATTTACAACTAGACACAGGTACAGTCTGTTGGAAATATAGAGACCGATAAAATTCCTGTGAAATATATTTAATTTTAAGTCTCGTAATTTTGTTAACCCTGCGATGATTACAAGACCGTCAGATGATTGTGAAGTATGATTCTGTGAACACCGCATGAGCAGGGTAAATGTTATTCTAAGTAAATCATTTATATTCTCTTAATCCTAAAAAATATATATAATACAAAAACGAAATATACATGGGTGCGTGGATTAACATGAAAGAATCAAAAAAACCTCTGATAGTTGTAAATTTTAAGACATATCCTGAAGCTACAGGAGCTAACGCCGTAAAACTTTCTAAAGAAATAGAAAACATGGCTTTAGAATATAGATTTGAAGTTATTTTAATACCTCAGCCAACAGACATATATAGAATATCTCAAGAAGTGGAGCTTCCATTATATGGCCAGCACGCAGACGACGTAAAACCAATAAGAAATACAGGAAAAATAACTCTCGAATCTTTAAAATCAGCAGGAGTAAAAGGAATATTGATAAATCATTCTGAAGATTCTGTAAATTTAGAAACAATTGAAAGTCTAATTTTAAAGTCAAAATTAATGAAGCTAAAAACAATAGTATGTGCTCAAGATATAAATCAGGTGAAGGCAATATCTGCCTTCAAACCAGACTACATAGCTTTCGAACCTCCAGAATTAATATCAGGAGATAAATCCATAGCATCTTTAAACAAAAACATTATAGGAGAGACCGCAAAAACCATAAATTACTTAAGCCCGGGAGTTAAGTTGTTGATAGGAGCAGGAATAAAAACAAGAAAAGATCTTGAAACAGTAATTGAGCAAAAAGCAGATGGTGTTTTAGTATCTTCAGGAATTGTCAAATCTAAGAATCCGGGTATAATATTAATGGAATGGATGCAGGACTGGTTTTAATGAGATTTTTTAAGAGAACTGAAAAAGTCTGTGTATTGGACAGTGAGAATAAACCTCTTGTTCAGACAATAGAATACAGAAAAGACCCGCTGACAGGAAAGGATTGTAGAATAAATCAGACAAGAGCTATGAGGCCTTTAAGCATACCTCCGAAAAATGAGAAATTAAAAGAAATAATAGAAAAAAGCAGAAAATCATGTATTTTTTGTGAAAAAGGAATCAAAAAAACAGCATCTTTTTCTGAAGGAAAAAAGAAAATAAAAAATAAAGATTTTATTTTGATCCCAAATATGTTTCCTTTCGCCAAAAAACATGGAGTGGGAATTCTTTCAAAAGAACACTATCTCCCTTTAAACAAATTCAAAGAAGAACACTTTGAAAAAGCAATAGAAACAGTAATAAAATGGTTAAAAGATGATAATGGATATCAGACAATAAATATGAATTATATGATGCCTGCTGGAGCCTCTCAGATAC
>CAZKIC010000005.1:0-17082 GCA_964552785.1 uncultured archaeon | reverse complement strand
AATGGCTGTTAACCATGAGGTAGCAGGTTCGAGTCCTGCCGGGGGCGCCATAAATATAAATATGAGTTAATTCTAAGATTAATTATGCTTCTAAATATAGGGGATATAATATTAGAAATCACGATCACAGACATAATTTTGATCGCGGTTTTTCTGTTTATAGGCATGATTGCCATAATAAGCAATAAAGCAAGATCTATGATATTCATTCCATTAGGGTATGCTCACACATTTGACGGAAATCCAAGAAAAGTAAAATTATTTATGGTAATAACATTCTCTTTGTTTGTATTGGGTTTCTTGTATTTATTGCATTCTTTAAAATTAATTCTTATCTATCTGAGTATAGTTTATTATGCAATATCTTTACTAGGTGGCCTAGTTCTCGGAACAATACTCACAATAAATTCAGAAATGAATCAAGAAGACAAAATGTTCAAATCAGATTATGCAGAATTTATAAAAAGCCAGCAAAAAGAAGATTAAATATCAAGATTATCTAACAGTCCTTTCTTTCTCAAAGCATTTACTTGACTTTTAGTATATTTGTAAATAACATCCCCTTTCTTTTCCCCTTCAAACTGCCAGGGCTCTACAATAACAACATCTCCTTCTCTAAGCCAAATCTTTCTTCTATATTTCCCAGGAACCCTGCAAACCCTGATCTTTTTGTCAGAACAAACAACATTAATCCTGCCATGGCCCAGTCTAGATTCAATAAAACCCAGAACTTCTTTTCCTTTTGGCACTCTGACCCTTGTGATCTCTTCCTCAGAATTTTCAGATATAACATTATTGAATTCCATCTTATTCCTCTTCTTCCTCGAAATCTTCATCAAAAGAACCGTATGTTAGTAATAAATACTCATCTATCGTGTTCAAAAGCTCACCAATTAACTCTTTATTCTTATTAAAATAGTGTTTCTTTTTATATCTTTTGTATCTTTCTGTCCTATTATCTTAAACGTGTTTTTAATCTCTATATTATACTTATTAGCATAAAGTTTTTTAAATTCATTCACGACTGTTGAGGCTGCCTTGGAAGAGCCTACATACAAATCAATACCTCCCTTCACCTCAAGAATATTCGTAATGAATGCATTTTCAATATTTCTTTTTCTAGAATTTATCCCTTTGACTACATAATCTTCTATCTCCTTAACACGAACTTTCTCTCCTCTAAGCTGAATTATTGTCTCATAATAACTCCCTCTCTGTCTTGAGCATGTGACACACACCATCGGAATAACTTTAACCACTACAATCAACTCATTTTGAATATCTTCAAAAGAATAAGTCACATGAACCGGAAATCTGGTCTTGCCTTCAATCTCGTAAAAGGGAAAGTCAACATCAAAAGAATCGTATTTTATTGAATTATCTTTCAACGCTTTTCTGACTGCATTCCTGAATAACTCTTCAATATTCTCATATCTGTCCCATGAACTCTTGAACTTTGCATTACCGCAATGACATAAATAAACAACTATTTGTTTTGAGCTCTTTATACTAACAACTTTCTCCTTTGGAGCGCATTTCTCGCACAATCCGTTCTCATTCAAAATAACCTCTTCTTCTCCACATTTCACGCAGAATTTCTTCAGCATAAAATCCATATAAAAACTAATATTTAAATATAAACCCCCTATAAATTAATATGGTTTCTCCAAAAGATCTAAAACCATTATCTAATGTACGTTTAAGAATAAAAAACAACATCTTAGAAGGAAGAATATTAGAGAGCGCTGATCCTGAAGTTATTTTATTGAAACTAAACAACGGATATAATATTGGTTTAGATCCTAAAGAAATAGAAGATATAGAGATTTTGAAAGAAAACAAAACCAATATCCTTAAAAATACAGAACCAAAAGAAAAACAAAATAAATCTTTGAAAAAAGTTGTCATTCTCTCAACAGGAGGTACTATAGCATCTAAAATAGACTATAAAACAGGGGGTGTTGTCGCAAGTTATAGTCCGGATGACCTATTAAAAGCGGTTCCGGAAATAAGCAAAATCGCTAACATAGAAACTAAAGAAATTTTTGAAGAAATGTCAGAAAACTTTACTTATGAAAACTGGAAAAAAATAGCAGAAGAAGTTTTTAAAGAACTAAAAAGAAAAGATGTTCATGGGGTAATCATAGCTCACGGAACCGACACAATGCATTACACCTCTTCTGCTTTGAGTTTCTTTCTGAAGGATCTGAACAAACCAATAGCAATAACAGGCTCTCAAAGATCTTCCGACCGTCCTTCATCTGATACTTTTATGAACTTAATTTGTGCAGTACATTACGCTTTGTCGGATTGCGCCGAAGTCTCTATAGTTATGCATGGTTCGATATCTGATGACTATTGTTTTGCCATAAGAGGAACAAAATCACGAAAAATGCACACTTCCAGAAGGGATGCTTTTAAAGCAATTAATGACACGCCTTTATTAAAAATACATCCATCTGGAAAAATAGAAGCATTAAATAAATACAACAAAAGAAACGAAAAAGAACCAAAATTAAACACAAAATTTAATGAAAACATTTGTTTAATAAAATTCTTCCCTGGAATGAAAAAAGATATATTAGAGTTCTTATTAGAGAAGCATGATGGAGCTGTAATAGAAGGAACCGGAATGGGCCACGTAAAAATAAATGGAAAACAAAATCTATTTCCAGTAATTGAAAATGCCCTGAAAAAAGGAAAAACAATAGTCATGACATCTCAAACAATATATGGGAGAGTCCACCCTTATGTCTATAAAAATCTAAGACTGCTCTCAAATGCAGGAGTTATATATGCTGAAGACATGACTCCTGAAACTGCATATATCAAATTGGGTTGGGTATTGGCCCAAACCAATGATAAAGAAAAAATTAAAGAGTTGTTTCTCAGAAACATATCAGGAGAAATAAATGAGAGATTGAAGGTTGATGAGTTTTTGGATTAACTGCAACTATAAAATTCAACTCTTTCCTGAATTCTTTCATGTCCTGGTTTTATTCTTGTGGTCCATTCTAACTTAGTACCTTCATCAATTTCATTGATATCCGAACATCCGTCTCTAAATTCCATGTTTTCGCTGCCGAAAGTTGACTCCAAATAGTCAAAACTATAATAAACCCTATCGTAATTTTCTATTGCCTTCTGGTATTCTCCGATCGTATATTCAAAATCATTAAAGAAGCCATTATCTTCAATCTCTGCAGCTGTAAAATCTACATATATTCCTCTTTCATTAGCACCAACAACAACACCATAAGAATAAACTATTGCTTCTCCAGAACCCGGTATCTCATTGTTATTTTCATTTCCCGGTTCCTCAAGCTCGCAGGCATCTCCCGCCCTCTGCCAGGTATCATTCAGAACCCAAGCTACAGATCCGGAAAAAATATAATAACCAAATTTCTTGGTAACAGGATCTCTATAAAATGATATCGCGGTTGGTCTGCATACTTCAGAAGGCCAACCATAAACTTCTTCTGAACATAAGTCATGAACATTGGACCAGACTCCTGATGAGACATTTAATGTCGCTACTTTAGAACCAGAAAACACAAAATAATGATAGCCTCCATCCTTGTCTACTGTAAATGTAAATGCGGTTGGTCTGCATACTTCAGAAGGCCAGTCATAAGGCCTGTCATTGCAAAGATCTACAATATCGCTCCATTCTTCTGTAGATATATTAAATACTGCAAGTTTAGAACCCGATATTACAAAATACTCTTTGTCTTTCGTATCTGGATCTTCATAAAATGATAAGGCGGTGGGTCTGCATATTTCTGAAGGCCAGTCAAATGGCTTATCATTGCAAAGATCTACAATATCGCTCCAGCTGTTTTCTTCAAGAATGTATTTAGCCATTTTTGACCCGGAAACTATTAAATAAGAATGCGTTCCATCACTATTCTCCACAAATGATAAAGCATCAAGACTGCATAATTCATTATACCACCTCAAAGGCTCCTCAACCTCTACATCTTCTTCAGGTAAATCTGGTAATTCATTATCTTCATCAGGAGGTGCTATAGATCCGCTAACATCATTAGTGGAAGGGATGTTAGAGTATAACTCGCAGTCGTCCTTGAATTTGGATACAACAGTCTTAAAATATATCTTGTTTATCTTTGAAGGATTCCTTAATTCTGAAACAGTGTGAGGGGCCCAATATGAAGAGCTAGATGAATCAAACACAAAAACAGCTTTGTCAAGTTCACAGTTTCCAAGAATATCATCCACCGACATATTCGGGAGTATGAGGAAGAAATTCCAGCCCTTGTTTATTTTCAAAGGATTTATTTCCGAAAAATAATTATTTACATCCAAAGAAGCAACAATATCTCTGTCAACTTTAAGATATCCTCCTCTTAAGAGAATATCTTCTTGGCTTACACCTTCAGCTCTCAAGTACTTGTTGAGTTCGGTATTGTAATTGTAGAAAAGATATTTTTTTGGAGAGAATAATAAGAATTTGTGATCTTCAGGCAACTGGTCTTTTATGAGGTTATATTCCAAAACAGATATAGTGTTCCAGCCCTCTGATAGATGAATCTCATGCAAGGAGGAATCAGCAAAAGAAAAATTAACAAATAAAATCAAGAACATGATGGATATAATAAATTTTTTAAACATCTATATTACCTCCCGAAACGGACAACGACTTTATTGTTTTTTACTCCTCCATTATTTGGCAAAGGAGGAACACCTGAAGATTCCTGTCCCTTCAAAAACATACCTGTAGGTAATGGCGGAATGTCTTCAGGAATATTATTAATAGTCCCTTTGTCTAAACTGTTCCCGACAAAAGAATTTTTTTCTGACACAAAAAACAACAATAAAACAAATACAAAAACAGCCAGACCTCCAAACATAAACTTTTTGTTCAGTATCCTTCTAAAATCTTTTCTTTTATTTCTTTTCATAAAATCACTAAGATCCTGGTGGTGCCGGAATGCCTATATCATGATCATTCGGATCGAATGAATTCTCACAGTAAGCACTTCCCGACAAGGAACCGTCGCCGTCAAGATCCGCAAATTTTGAATAAATCCATCTTTCCTTTGGATCAAGGGATGCTGTATTACAGCTTCCTTCCTGTATAAGACCCATCACATAATCTGATGCAGATTCATCATCTCCGTATTTCTCTCTTCCTGCCTCGCAAAGAAGATTTCTACATTCTTCCATTCCTATCTTTCCTGTAGCCCATGAACAGTCATAAACATGGAAACAGTAAACTCTGTCCTCGCAAACATCCCACATAACTTTTGCGCCAACACTGACAATCTCATTTGGTATGCCGTTGTTGTTCCAGTCATTTCCCTCAAAATAAGTTGTACAGTATTCAAGACTCTTTCCATTCTGGGCTTTTATGCATAAAGCTTCACAGTCAGAAACGAATGATCTCACAGCCAACTCTTGGTCTGGTGTTGAAGGAACTTTCTCGGGATTAACATAATTCAAAAATAATTTAATAACTACAGCAGCCACTACAAGCAAAATCATTAAACCTATTATCATCTCTAAAGATTTGTCTCCTTTTTTCCTTTTTGAGAAAAAATACACTATCTCACCTATTAAATATTATGACCAAGTAATATATAAAGATTTCATATCAAGTTTCAAGTGAAATTTTATGACCTAAGTTCACATATTTTACAAGAACGAGGTTCTTGCTTGAATCATAATTATTTAGATCAATATTTATATCAACACCCTCTAATTTATCCTGTATATCGGAAGAAGAGACTCCTATACCCCTGGTTTTAGATTTCAGAATAAAGCAGACTTTGTCCTTGTCATACACCTGGCCTATAGATTCCTTGCATGCAATCATAAAATTTGCTATCTGGCTGGCAGTAAAAACATCAGACTCTATATACTCACTTTCTATAGGAGGATTCTTCTCTTTATTTATGAAATCCGAAACTTTATCCCTCACATCATCAGAAAAATTATACATCAAAGCAATCATTATAAACAAAACAACAACAAGTATAGAGATCTTCGTTATATATTCCAGCTCCATTGTTCCTTTCATCTCTCTGAATTTAAACACAAAAACACCTCATCCCTTTACCATAATAGTGTCGTCTGTTGAATTATAAATTATTCTCAAAAACTTTGTTGAAGTTGTTATATCTCCGATAACCCCCCATCTTATGTCGTCTTCATTGCCGCAACCATAATCAGAGTTGGCTATTATATTGCACAGCTCTTCCTGCTTTATCATTTCAGTTAAAAAGGATTCGTTTATTTCTCCATTTACGGGATTTTTCAGAAAAACATGATAACATGTAGTATCATTAACATATTCAAGAATCTCGGAATTTTGGTAGCACGAAATTATGTAAGCGGCAATCTGCTTTGCAACAACTTCCTTGTCTTCGTCAGTCAGAAAAACTTTTCTGGCGGTTTCTTTGTATACCTCGCATCCTCTCGGAAGGGATGGTTTTCCCTCACCGGATATAGGAAGTTTGACAACAAGATTTCTATAAGTACTGCAATATAAAGCCTTGCTTCCCTCTTTTATCGGCCCTGAAAACATTATGAGAAGCAACGCAACACCGACAACAGCAAGAAAAGTATAACCTATAATGCTTGTTTCCATTCCTTTCCTTCTTTTGTAAAACATAAAATCACTGATTCTCAACACCTGAAACCTCAAGAGTATTATATGGTTTGTATGATATATATAAATACACTGTATTGTTTGTTATGTCCGGAAGTATGTAATTTATATCATCAGATCCTTTTCTGAAATAATCTTCCAGAACAGAAGAACTGACATTCTTCGGATTCTCCACTATTATCTTAAAACAAACCCTGCTCTTCTTGCTCTCTTTTGAGTCCTCCCAGCATATATCCAAGAGGTGAGACAATTCAACCAAATAATCTTCTTCCATATTAATTATCTGCACTTTGCCTCTTAAAGTTCTCTCAACAGGATCAGACAGATCATTAAAAAGAAAAAACAGAAGTGCAAGTAATACTACCGCAACAAAAACAAGTCCTGTATAAAACATTATATCATTCATACCTTTTCTATACACCAAAATCACCAACTTTTGTAATTATCGGCTGGAAGAACAGCAACATAAGCGACGACAAAACAACAAAAATTATAACAGAAATTATAATGTTCTTGCCCATGTTGTAATCCCTGTTTATCTCATCAAAACCATTCTCTATTCCATTTGAAAATAAAGTTATAATCATAACAATCTCTATCAAATATATACCAACTATCAGAACCATTATCGTTGGAGGTATAACATCCTGTATCTTTATTAATTGCAGTCCCCCTGTTGTGGCCTGGGTTGCACTTGCAAGAACTGTATCTCCTATATTAAACAGTTTTTCCAGTTTTTCCAAAGATTTGGATATTTGTGTAAGAACCTGAACAATAAAGGCAGATTCTGTGGCAACAACAGCACTTATTGCAGGTGCTATTATCCTTGACTGCATATTGAGTGACGCAATAATTTCTGAAAGCATTCCTCTTATCAGGTCCTCTATCTCTTTTAGTTTCTTAAGATAACTGACTATATTTCTCATGGCACTGCTCGCTATCAGTGTGCTCTTTGTTATGGCCCCTAAAAGGATGTTCATTATATCTTTTATAAGAACAGAAGGAAAGTTAATAAGAAGTCCGTCTTTTTTATTAAAAAGAACCTCGTATATTGTTGTTGACATTGAAGAAAGCCTTTCCATAACCTTGTAAAAAAAGTCATACATTTCTGTTTTGCTCATACCGAGCTGGCGGTATGTTACAAGAACAGAAGGTATTGCAGTTTCTATCGGGAGGCCTTTCTTTAATCCCTTTGAAAGCTCAAACAAACCTACTCTAAACTGATTCTCAATCTGTTTAACATAATCTTCCATTTCTTTCTGCTTATAACTTCTAAGATAAAAATACAAGGACAGAGCAACTGCAGGCCCTATAACACCTGTGAGGGCCATGAAAAAAGAAGGCATAAGCCTTTTAGGATCGTAAGAAGACAAACTATAATTCTTCCACACCTCCGAAAATCCCTCGGGAGAAGGATATTGCGCCTTTAATATCAGATAATCGCTGATCATTGAACCAAAATGAAATATTGCGGGAAGTGAAATTACAAAACCAAGAAGAAACATAGACATACCCAAAGGAAGAATAAATCCTTTAAATCTTATATATTTCTCAGGTTGTATGTTGTCAACACTTCTTGAATGGCTGAACGCTCCCGGTCTACGTGAAATAAGCTTATGAATATACCACCATAACAAAAAAGGCAATAGAGCCAAATAACCGAAAGCCACATATGATATCTTAATCTCCTCTGTCATAAATATACTGACAATAGGGAACATAATCATCCCGAATAATGGCATCATTATACCTAAAGAGTGTATTAAAGAGGAAGGATTTCTCATACTCTCAGCATAATTTTTCATAGACTCGTAAGTTGTCTGCTCGATATTGGTAAGCGCTTCATTAATTGTGTCCATGACATCTTGTGTTGTTGCCTGCTTCTCTATATCCTTCAACAAATTCAAAGAATTCACAAATTCCTTGTTCCATAAAAGCCATTTTCTGGAATAAACACCTATTATGTCTTCAATACTTAATCCTCCTTTTACCTCCAGATCCCACAGTATCTTTTTAAAATCCCTCCCTATCGGCCCGTCCATATGAGAGGCTGCAAAATACAATGCCCTTATAAAAACAGGATTTACCGACAAATATATCGCCATATAAACAATAGCCTTTATTGTCTCATTTCCCGCCTTTATTCTCACAACATCAGCATAGTATGAAGGGTAAGTATATATATTATACGCAACAAAAGAAGTAAGAAAAATCAATGTAAGAATGCCTGTAATGCTGGTAATCCACAAAAACAAACCTAAAAAAAACGCGGAAAGAGTAGCAAGAATAAGAGCTGTATAGATCTGATCCTCATTTACATTCATTCCGGAAAGAAAAACATCATCCTTCCATTTCGATCTCAAAGAATCAGGAGCTTTCAGTTTCGCAAATTTATTAAAAAAAACACAGATTTTTTCAAATGTAGTATATTTTTCAACAATATTTCTATCCCTTAGAAAATCCTTATAATCATCTTTTGTCAAATCAATTTTTTCAAGTTCTGCTTTCACATTATTAAAATTAAGACTACCTTTGTTCATCCTGTTAATAATATCTGATATTCCTTCAAATCGCTCCTTTCTTTCATCAATAGATGTTTTGTCATCTTGCACCATAAAACCAACTAAAACTTTATGTATAAATTAGTTCATAATACTATATATGTATAACTGCAATAAAAAAAAGGCCAATGTTTCCATATGGATATGGATAAGCGGAGGCATAATAGTCGGCATGATAACTTTGTCTATAGCCTATAAACAGCTTTATGGTGTTACAGATTCGGCAGTTATGTACAAGGTAATAGAAGATTTCTCAACATTAGGAACAAAAATAAACAGTTTGTGCTGGTCCTATGAAGGTACATCAACAAAAATAGGAATTCATTTATCGTCAGACGTAGAATCATTGTTTGTTGCAAATGAATCCTCTCTCGATACCCTGTATTTTCAAAAAAACAGAAAAGAAATAACTGAAAAACTGAAAAACGAAACAATAGAAGGTAAAGAAAATAAAGGGGATGTATTATGCCTGAAACTTCAAAAAAGACGGGCCAGGTGCATAAAACTGGATTGCTTTGCCATGTCCAAAACAGTCGGGTATATAAATCCGAAAAGAAGTATATTCTCTGCACTGCTGAAAATAAAAGAAAAAGAACAAACACCAAAATACCGCATAGACCTGACAAAAATAAGAAACGGAACAGAGGATATAGTAAATATGACAATGAAACGGATATGAAGTGATTGTATGAAAAAAGCATATTCTATGGCTGAATACATCATAACTATCGGTGGTATGGTTCTGGCAATATTTCTTTTTATGCTCATTAAAAAATATGTTTTCTACGACACGCAAACCGCTTCATTACTGAGTTCGGAATATGTTTCAGAAGAAATAACAACAACCCTGTCTCAAATGAGTTTTGGAGATATATGGCGCTATTATTGTTTTGACATACCTTTAAGTAATGTATATGGAAAAAACAACATAATTATTGTTGAAAGAGAAGGAAAAAGAACATATAAATACACTCCACTCAAAATTAAAGAATTCAGATATAAAAACATAAAAAAAATGTGTGTGGTGCAGACAGAAGACAGAACTATCTATGTGTTCGGTGATAACATAGATTGTGATGCAGACGGTGTTTGTGATATGAATACTCCTGATGAAACAGAATGCTTCTATCCATGCCCTGACTGCAAAGAACAAAATAATGCAATAAATCATGAATGTTCAAATGACGGAGAATGTAATCCATATCTTAGAGAAAACTGTGAAACCAGTCCCGGAGATTGTGATGACTGCGCACAGAATTCAAAAGTTTGCTCTCCAGAAAATCCAAATACAGATCAACATGGATGCACGTCAGATTTCAATAAAGACAAAGGGGTGATATGCTGGGGTGATAATGAATGCAGACAAGATCTTGGACTCGTATGCAATCCTTCTACTTTCGACAATGAAAAACATTGCTGTTATCCTTATACAAGATGGAACGGCACAGACTGCGATGAAAGCTTCACTTTCAAACTTATATTTGTTCCAATAGGGTATAATTCAACAAACAAACATTATTTCGAAAAAGCAGCAAAAGACATATACGGTGCATTCATACAAAAAACAGCACTCACAAATTGCGAATCCCCTGAAAATCATATAGAGAATATAACAATAGACCCGTATCAAACACAGGAGTGTGAATATCTCGTAGACGGTTTATGCACTCACCTTGATTCAGACTGCATGGACCTAATAAAAGAATGTGCTGACTCAGTTATTACTCCGGGATATGATGGAAAAATCCTGGGCATATGCAGAGACGGAAGCTGGTGCTACAATATACCTTACTGGGATGATGGTACGCAGTTAAAGAGAGGAAACAATGGTTTGTGTGGTATCGCCATAATAGATGGAGACACAGGAATAATATTTAATCCGGGTATGTGTTCAAACGGACAAGGTATGAAAACAACAGTAAGAGAAAGCTTACATGAGTTGGGCCACACATTTGGATTTACCCATATAGACAGACAGGATGAAGGAAACGGAATAATAAACTGTATCGACAGGAATGGAGGGGATGTATGCGACCCAAGCGGAAAAAATGTAAACGATTGCAGCCTTAATGAAGACGAAAAAGACCATTTTATTATGTCATATTGTAGAATGTACTTCCCTTCAGACTACTACTATGGGCCAGCTGCAATACAATGGCTAAATACAACACTTGAAGATTATATAAATGATTGTGTTTAAGTGATAAATATGAAAACTGCTGAAAAAATTTTGATATTGTTATTAATACCTGTATTAATTTTATTCTTTGCGCACACCACAGAAGCCAAAGAAGTAATATATATAAAAGCTGCAGTATACTCTAAAGGAGATATTAAAATAAAAGACATAGGTATTGTAGACGCCCCATACAGAGAAGAGGAAAAAGGAAACATAAAAATAACTGCAAGAAGCAACAACATAGAAAATGCGTACTTCTTCCCTGTTTCTTTTAGATCTATAGCAGACGGAATGAACGAATCTTACATAAAGGAAGTAGAGTATGTTTCAAAAACATTCAAAATACCATACAATAAAGACTACAATTATCTTGATTTTTACAAAGATGGCGAATATATAGCAACAATAAACATTCCTGAAGAAATGTGTATCAGGAGAGAGAATTGCAACGAATACTGCGAGATCAGAGGATATGTTTGTATCGAAAATAAAATCGAAGATAATAAAAAAGAAAATAGAACCCCGTCCCCGAGTAAAGAGTGTGATTATAAGACTGACAATATATGCAATCCGGAATGCCCGGAAGGAACAGATCCTGACTGCAAAATAAAGGAAAATAAAACAGAAACAAAAGAGCAATTTGAGATAAAGAATAAAGAAAACAAAAAAGACACGGGCAACAGAAACACAAAAATATACCTAATCGGTATTGTAATAATAATACTAATAGTTATTATCGTTTTGCTGGCTAAAAACATAAAAAAAGAAGAATAGTGATGTATGATGAACAAAAAAAATAAAGGACAAATGACATACTCTGTGAAATCCATATCTTTAATAGCTTTTATGATATTATTCACTCTGATAATAGTAAAAACACAGTATTTCAAAACCGATGTAATCCAGGAGAAACAGGACAATCTGTTATTTCTCAAAGCCCAGGCTGTGTTAAACAGAATTGTTTCCGATCCAGAATGCCTTGCTTTTGTTTCAACAACAGGCGATATACAGGAAGGTGTTCTGGATGCTGAAAAAATAAACAACTTCACAATAAAATACCGGAATAAAGAGCCGGAATGCGCTCTTGAAGAAAGTTTTGACTATAAAATAAATATACACCAGAACGAACTTAAATATCGTCTTTTTCCATATCATATAACGTCCAATTATTTGTGTGTGGTTCTCGACACAACCGGAAGCATGCTGTTCCCTATAAATGATTCGGTAATAGACGCAAATGGTAATTATAATTCAGAAAACGAAAGACGTGTTGCTTCAGAAAACGGATACAGGAAACTTATAGACAGAGTAGAGAATTACTCATTAAACTTGTCGGCACAATACGGACTTGATATAAAAATACCAGTGAAGTTTGTAATATTCAATGAAATAGGAAAAGACTACGGACATCCGAGCACAGATTATGATTATCTGAGATATATTATAAACAGTTCATTCAGAAACAATTATGAAGGAGAGACTTTTTTCAGTAAAGGTCTGGAAAAATGTCTTCAGTTAGATCCTGTATACAACATATCATCTGTAATATTCATGACAGACGGTTGTAATAATCCTACAGACAACACCGCCCTTTACCTGACAATAGCAAAGAATAAAAACATAAGTATAAATTTCGTCAGTTTTGGTTCAAATCTGACAAAAGATTTCAATATATTTCTTGATGGAAGAGAGTATACATTATATCCTTCTACAAATGAATACAGTTATAGATATGGTAGCACAAGAGGTAATTTTGGCCAACCAAGCCCATTTAAAATATGTGAACAAGAAGGCAAACAAATAGCAAGTGAAACAAACGGAACTTACATTCACGCCGAATCAGAAAGAGAGCTGATTGATGCATACATGGAAATACTCGAAAAACTTGAAGACCAGATATTCCTTCAAGTAAACGAAACTATGAACAGTGTACCTCCAATATTAATACCGGAAACAAACTGGACTTTCGGAATAACGCAGTTCAGCCCTGAGAAAAACAGAGATAATGAACTAAGTATAGTTTATCCCATAACCATACAAAACAACTCTTACACACTAACAGGAAAAATAAAAATAGACATTATTTCAGGAGAGTTGGAATCATTAAAAGGATATATAGAGTCCTTCTGCATGATTCTCGACAAAACAGACA
This sequence comes from uncultured archaeon, assembly GCA_964552785.1. Lineage (GTDB taxonomy): Archaea > EX4484-52 > EX4484-52 > EX4484-52 > CAZKIC01 > CAZKIC01. The sequence continues at coordinate 3,559 of CAZKIC010000005.1, read as the reverse complement.
TAAAAAATCTGAGAAAGGAATTCAATTTGAAAGGAAAAATATTCTATAATGAAGCAAACAACGAGATATGTATGGAAGGAAAAACAAAAATATGTAAAAAAATAACATGCGACAAAAGAATAAAATTTGATAAAGACATCCTGAAAGACAACATAATAGTTAGTTTGGAGTATGACAGAACCGGAAACAAGATAGTGGTATCATGATAAAAAGAAAAAAAGAAAAAAAGAAAGCATTGGGTACTGAGATTTTTTTGTTTACATTAGGTGTGTTCTTAACCATGTTTCTTTTCACTTTCCTGCATGGAGAGCAAACTATAAACAGTATAAAAACAACAGGAGTTCTAAACGAAAAGAATATAAAAGGTGATATATATAATATAATTAATACTTTGTATTTTGCAAAAATACCTCAAATAGAAAAAACCTATTTAAGAATACTGATAGAAAGCGCGATAAAAAAGTATCACGATCCTTTTGGAAGTCAATACATAATTTACAATGGTGCACTTAATAAAGCAATAAATGCCTCAGAAGTTATAGACAGCCTTATGAATGGTTATGTCGGAAAAAACAGATGGCAGATAGTTGTTTATCAGGGAAGTGGAATAAATAAAGTAAATGTAACTTACGGGAGTAAAGAAGTTCCTGAAAAGCACTACACAGAGAAAATACAGATACCTGATGTAGAAAACAAGATAAATTACATTGAAATAATTGTATGGTGAAGTATAAGTGATGGGATGAAAAAAAGAAAAGGATATTTGGAAGTTATAGCTTTTGGAATTCTTATATTTGCGTCTTTGATAGGTGCGTGGACATTCTATAACTCTTATAAAGGAGAGTCCTTTAACAGGCAAATCACAGAACTGCAAAAACTTCAGACTAATGAATTCTCTTCCTCATCCACAGAAAATATCCTCTACTCTATAGTGGAATTCAATACCGAAGAAGTTCTTAAAAGAAGCGCAGATATGGGTGGGGTTTATAAACAAAACAGCATGGTTGATACATGGTTCTGCAACAAGGCAATGGTTCCTAATGTAAGCGGGGTTTTAAGATGTGCTTATGAAAATGCACACAAAAAAATAAACGACCAGATAGAAAACATAGAAGATCCTGTAATGCAGGAATTAACCATAACAAAACCAGGGATATTTTATTTTAATATAAATGAAAATGATGCTTTGTCAGGATTTTTTGATGAATTTATACCAATAACCATAAAAAACGGGAGTATTCTTTTGAACACTCAAAACATAAGATCCTCTAACAACATAGATATTGAGACAAAAATAAAACTAAGATATCTGTATCTTTATAACGGATTTAAAAGATGGGTTGAGAAAAACATATACTGGGACAAAATGTGTAAAGCAGGATCAAAATGCGTCCAGAATAACGATGACCTTGATTCTGTAATGTATGAAGCACTTGAAGAACTAAGAAAGGAATTTGATGAATATGTAAACTGTACATTCAAAAGATTAAACACCACATTCTATAAAGAAGCTCCGACATGCGGACAATCTGAATGTAGAATATGGAGTGTCGCTCATCCATACGGCAAACCCCCGCGATTTCCGCAGGAAGCAAACTGCATTCACAACTGCGACAGTCCTTACGGATCTTTTAATATAAACTCATACATAGGAAAAGACTTGGGAACATCTTCTACAGGACTGGTTCCGTGCCAGGAAGAAATACTTTGTCCGGCACTTCCACCTTCAGTGTGTAATCCAAACCCACAACCATTCAAAAAACCATGCAGAAAACCAAAATCAGCAAAAATAGAGGCAAAATATTATTTTGAATGCGCTGATACAAAATATGTTTCATCAACACCCGAAGGAGGAGTTGAAGAATTAAAATATGGTATAGATGTTTATGCATCCATAATAGCATTGAGGTCTTGCGGGAAGCTTATATGCGAATGCCCTAAAGAAAAAGGTCCTTGTGGTCCTGGAGCTCCGAATGAACCTAATATTGAACCAACACCTTCTCCTGGTACTGGAGGAGGAACACCTTCAGAACCTCCACCGGATAAACCGGGGTCATGAAGAAACAATTTTGAAATAAGAAGAAATGTTGATAATTATTAAAATTCTATTCAACTAATATTAACTTAGTAAATAAATACATTCAATTAGAGAAAAGTAGGTTAAATGTGGAATAGAAACTTGTAAAATATCTACGATGTTTGAGTATTTTACGCTTCTATTCCTCTTTGGTAATGGTAATGAACTATGAAGAAATTGGTTTTAAATGTGGAATAGAAATCGTAGTGATTTTTAGACTATCGGTCAATCACATGCTTTCTGTTCCGCTGGGTTTATTGGTGAATTTATGAGTTTGGACTACGATAAAATTGGTTTCAAATGTGGATTGGAGATTCATAGACGTTTGAAGGGAAAGAAATTATTCTGTTCATGTTCTGCTGAATCAAAAGATGAAACTGAAATATTAAAAATACAAAGAAAATTAAGAGTGAGGGAATCAGAATTAGGGGAGATAGATAAATCTGCTAAAGAACAAACAGAAAAACAAAAAGCATATTATTATAGAATAAGTAAGGATGGTTGTTGTCTTGTAGAATTGGATTGCGAACCCCCTCACGAAATAAACCAGGAATCCCTACATACAACACTACAAGTTTGTAGGATATTCAATTGCTATATCCCCGGAACCCTGCAATTTATGAGAAAAACAGTTGTTGACGGCTCCAACACATCAGGATTCCAAAGAACAGCATTGATAGGTTTAAATGGAAGTATGGAAACAAGCAAAGGAAAAATAGGGATACAAACAATAGCTTTGGAAGAAGAAAGCGCCCAAATATTGGAAAGAACCGAGAATTATGATTATTATGATTTAAACCGTCTAGGTATTCCTTTAATAGAAATAGCAACCACTCCAGACATAAAAGATCCTGAACACGCTAAAGAAGTTGCATTTTTAATAGGCACCTTTTTAAGATCCACAGGAAAAGTCCAGAGAGGTATAGGTAGTATAAGGCAGGACATAAACATCTCTATAAAAGAAGGGGCAAGAGTAGAAATAAAGGGTGCTCAGGAACTGGATATTATACCAAAACTAATAGAAAATGAAGTCAAAAGACAGATCTCATTAATAGAAATAAAAAAGAACCTTGGAAAAATAGAAATATCAAAAATAGAAGATTATACAAATGAATTCAGAAACACAGAATCAAAAATATTCAAAGGAAAAAAAGTTTATGGGATTATTATTAAGAACCAAAAAGGATTATTCTCTAAAAAATTAAATGAAATAAGACATTTAGGGAAAGAAATAGCGGATTATGCTAAAACAAAGGCTGGAGTAAAAGGAATAGTTCACACTGACGAGAATATAGAAAAATACAAGATCACAAAAGAAATAGAAAGAATAAGAAAGAATAAAAATGATTTAATAGTTTTGGTTTCTGGAGAAAACGGGGAAAAGGCATTAAAGGCAGTAATAGAGAGAATAAATTCTTTGAATAAAATACCTGAAGAAACTCGCAAAGCCCTGCCGAATGGAGATTCTGAATATCTAAGACC
>CAZKIC010000004.1:0-17360 GCA_964552785.1 uncultured archaeon | reverse complement strand
TATTTCTTCAGATTTTCTATAGTTTTATATAATCACTATATAGTAGTAATCTTTATAAACTTCAAAAACCATATATTCATTAAGTTATTGTCTTTTTTGGGGTTTCTATGGTTAAAGGATGGTTGAGAGGAGCAGCTTTGGCGGCTTTGTTGTCATTGCCGTTAGGGAACGCATACGGACTCAATACAGACAGACCCAGGGATGAGAAGGCTGTTGTACAGGAAGATTCTTCGTGTGAAAATCCATACAGTCTTGTAGTACTCGGAGTCAGAACCAAAAAACAAAATAGAGGAACTAAATCCCGTGTTTATTCTTATGAAGTTGTGGATCGTGTTGATTATTATTGTTCTGGCAGATTGGTGGAAAGTATAAAACCTGAAAATATATATGCATCATCATATTATACTTTTCTCGAGAATAAAGAGTTCCTTAAGGAAGTTGATACATTTTTCGGTTATCCGCAAGGGTTTACTGCTTCTGTGATATATGGAGAGTCTTCTTTCAGAAACGTAACATCCGGTTCAGGAGCTCACGGATGGACGCAGCTTAAGGAGATTAGTTACAAGGATATCCTTGAAAAGTATGCCCGTGTAGAAGATTCTTATCTTAAATCTTCAAAAGGGAAGCCGATTGTTGATCCTGAGTCTTTGAAATTGGTAGATCCTGATGATCCTGAGACATACAGAAATTTGAGATTTAACAGGAAATTAAAGATGCAGGAAAGGGCGTTGGTCAGGGACCATTTTATTCCTTTTTACCTCAAGACAAAGGAGCTTTTTTCTGTTGAAGGCAGAAATAAACTTATTTCAGATTTTCCTGAATTATATGATTCGTTGAAATCTGTTTTTGATAGAGGAGTATCTTTTAGAGATCTATCTTTTCCGTCATGGGAGGATGTTAAAACAGACAACAGGATAAATACCATTGTTGGCGCGCTTTATTTTTACAACTCCAACACATTATCAAGGGGTTTACAGGTTTTGAAAGGTAAGAATGGAAATAAGATTGTATTCCGGCCTTGGGAGCATTTTAAGAAGAACAGAGACAAATTGAGGCTTGTAGGAGATCCATTTGCGAGTTATGTTGTTCATAACAGAGGATTGAAGGGATTCAAGAAGAGAGTCTTGTCTAAGGGAATTCTGAGAGTTGAATCAGAAAACAGCTTTAATCATAACAGAATACATTTTGAAGTTGTAGAAGGAATAAAGAGGATATTATCTTTCTATAAATTGGCGCATGAAGATTACATACACTTAGAATAAAAGTTATTTAAACTTTAATATGCCTAATATTTATGTGACTGTAGAGACGCAGCAGCCCTATCACCAGATGTCTTTCAAAGGACATCTTATGGGGGTTAGGAAAGTCCTCTCTCGCTTCCTTTTGGAAGATTTGGTTCGCAAGACCCTGCCTGAGAGGGCAGAATATGCAGCAGAAACGAACTCTTTTGCCGGACCTGTGATCTCTAAGAGAGGGTGGAAGGCAAAAAGCAGATGAAACGGGCATATTACGAGCAAGTCTGAGACGCTTAGTCAAATGCGTCAATTTGCTACCAGGCGTCTTTGTTTGTTTATAGGGCGTTCTATGACGGCAAAACAGAAAGAGGCTTAACTACAGTCACGCCTTTTTACACAGCCTTTTACAAACGCTGGCGAAAAGTGCGATATACCTGACTGAAATGCAAAGCATTTCGTCATCTCCAACTTTTAAAAGTTGTAGATCGCGTTCGTTCGTAATCCCACACGCCTTTTTACAAAACCCGTGGGAAAAAGTGCTGTCTTCACTATTGTTCGACACCACACGCCTTTTTACAAAACCCGTGGGAAAAAGTGCTGTCTTCACTATTGTTCGACACCACACGCCTTTTTACAAAACCCTTGCGGACGTTATCAAGAAACGCGTTATATTTATAAAGTTGTTGTTTCAGGTTATATATGTGATTTAATATGTCAAAGAAGGAGAAAGCAACATTGCCTCAAAGTACTGCAGGATTAGTAAGGTATTTTGATGACTATCATGAATCCATAACTATAAAACCCGAAACAGTGGTCTTTATCACAATAACGATAATTATCATGGGAATATTATTTAATATCTTGAGATGATTTCGGGATACAGATTCTTTATGTTTTTGCGGGTCCGTAGCTCAGCTTGGACGCCTTTCTTTTCTTTTAAAGAAAAGAAAAAATACTTTTCAACACATGAGGCGGAGAAGATAGAGCGACAGGCTTCTAACCTGTAGGTCGTGGGTTCAAACGTCTTTTTCCATGAGAGATCAGTGGTTTTGAAAAACCACAAAGACGGAACACATCCCTCCGGACTCGCCATATTTTTTAAGGATTATTATGAAGATCGTTGTTTCAGGAACTCCAGGAACCGGGAAAACATCTGTTTCTTTATTGTTAGCAGAGAGATTGGGTTTTGAATACATAGACGGGAATGTGCTTGCGTCCAATAAAGGAATTATTGAGAAGAACAAAGAAGGAATCAAAGAGATACCGGTTGAAAAATTTTGCGATATTATAGATAATATAGACAAAGATGTGGTTATTGACAGCCACATAGCACAAAATTGTGATGTTGATTTTGTTTTTGTTCTTCGTTGCAATCCTGAAGAATTAGAGAAGCGTTTAAAAGAGAGGAAATGGGAAAAATCCAAAATTTCAGAAAACATAAAAGCCGAGATACTGGACTCTTGTTTGATAGATGCTGTTGAGTATAATGTTAATGTCTATGAGATAGATACTTCAAATATGGATGTGAAATTAGTGGTTTCGATTATACATAACATACTTAAAGGAACAGAAGGCTACAGGAAGAAGTATGAGCCAGGGACTATAGACTGGACAGATAAATATTTCAATTACCTTTAAAGTCAATAAGTTTATAAAGCTTACTTTGTTATTTAATTTTGTTGTAATTAAAAGGGGATGTTATGGCAGAGATTACGATTCAAGACAGGATGTATAAAAATGTTTTTGTTTGTATGAAGTGTAATGCAAAGATCAGAACAAACAAGCCTTCGGAAACAAGATGCAGGAAATGTGGTAGTATTAAAATAAGAAACAGAAGAAAACCTGCTAAGAAGTGATGCGCTTAATTCTTTTATATTTTTAAATAATTGTTATATTATTGTTATTATAATTATAACATTCATAGAATATGCCCCTGTGGCTCAGTTGGTAGAGCGCTACCTTGGTATGCGCCTCTTTTTGAAAAAAAGACCCGCGGGAGAAAAAACTCAAAAAACAAAGAGGTAGAGGTCGCGAGTTCAAATCTCGCCAGGGGCTTAAACTTTAGCTGAAAAATAGGAAATCTATTTAAAATTAACTATTAGTTATATTTATAGTAACTGATGACTTATAAGGAGGTTATATGTATGAGTGTATTAAGTTATGAAGTTCCTTCAGATGTTTCAGAATCGGTTTATGATGTTCTTGAAAACATAAGGAAGACAGGAAAGATAAAAAAGGGCGTAAATGAAGTTACAAAAGCAGTCGAAAGAGGACTTGCGAAATTAGTAGTTGTTGCTGATGATGTTTCTCCAAAAGAGATATTAATGCATTTGCCTGTTCTTTGCAAAGAAAAGAAGGTGCCTATAGTTTCTGTTCCAAGTAAACAGGAACTTGGGGGAAGTGTTGGTTTAGAAATAAGCACAGCTTCTGTGGCTGTTATTGATGCAGGAAAGGCAAAAGCAGAGCTTGAAGAGATAACAAAGAAAGTTTCATCTTTAGCTAAGTGATTTTTATGGCGATACCAACCGAAGTGATAGCTTTATTAGGAAAAGCAGGAGCAAAAGGCGTTTCTAGAGTCAGGTGTAGAATATTGGATGAAGCGCATAAAGACAAGGTTATCATAAGGAATGTTATGGGTCCGGTTAAAGTTGGGGACATAATAATGATACAGGAAGCAGATATGGAAGCTGCAGCTGTTTTAGAGTGATAGTATGGAGAAGTGTGTATTTTGCGGAAAAGAATTAAATAGAGGATCAGGATTAATGGTTGTTGAAACAGATGCAACAATAAAATACTTCTGCGGTTCAAAATGTGAAAGAAACAGCAATATAAGAAATCCGAGAAAAGTTAAGTGGACAGAGGTTTATCATAAAGAGACAAAGCCCAAGAATGTTAAGTAGGTGTTTATATGGCAATCTCAAGATCATTCGTGATGATAAAGCCGGATGCGGTGCAAAGAGGTTTTATAGGAGACATATTGTCCAGATTTGAGCATAAGGGATTCAAGATTGTGGGTCTTAGAATGCTCCAAATAACTAAAGAGATGGCAGAGAATCATTACTCTCATCACAAAGACAAACCTTTCTTCAAGGATCTTGTGGATTTTATGACTTCTGTTCCTGTAGTTGCATTTGTTGTTGAAGGACATAATGCAGTTGAGCTTGTCAGGAAGATGGTCGGTGCAACAAACCCTGAAGAGGCATTACCCGGGACAATAAGACATGATTTCGGATTACAGGTTGGGAGAAATATAATACATGCTTCTGATTCAGAAGAAACAGCAGAAAAAGAAATTGAGATGTTTTTCGATATAGATTCTTTGTATGACTGGAAGAAAGATGACGAGAAATGGGTTCATGAATAACTAACTTATTTTCATTAAGGTTCGTTCTTCGTAAGATTTTAATTTCTCATACACCAGGTTTAGAATTTCTGCGCGCAAATCTGTTTGTTTCTTTAACTCTCTCTTAAACTCTTCTGGTGTTATTTGTTTGATTTCTATTACCCCTTCTTCTGGTCTTTCTAATCCCCCTATTATGCAGGCTGCGTAGATATACCATTCCAGTCTTTTTCCGTTTTTTTGCCCCATTATTCCTTTGTACAATAATTCCAAGAAACCTAAGACATATCCTGTTTCTTCCAGGAATTCTCTCTGCGCGCACATCATAGGTGTTTCTTCCGGCTTTATTGTGCCGGTCGGTATTTTTATTATATCAGGGTATGTTTCTTCCCTTAATACGATTATTCTATCTCTTATATATCCAAAAATCCCGCAAACCCGTATTATTTCTTCGCTATATGTATTCATTTTTATACCTGTATAATAGAAACTATAGAAATAAATTTAAACTTATTCCAGATACTTTTCAACTTTGTTCTTGGCTTTTTCTATTTCTTTTTGATGTTTTTCCAGGAATTTTTCTAATTTATCGGCAAGGTAATTCTTCAGTTCTCCTGTTAACATCTTTCCAGACTTGTAATCTTCGTAAATCTTTTTGAGTTTCTTGTCGTCTTCCTCAAACATGAATTTAAGCATGTTGAATGAGACATCTATCTCAGGGATCCCTCCTAATTTTCTGTGCTCCTCCAAAGTTGCCCTGCCTCCAGAGAAGGCATATTTCATTATTTTTTTTCTTGCTTCTTCAGGGGAATCTGTCAGAGCAATATATGAATATGGATCGGAAGAGGACATTTTTCCACCTTTCAGGCCGGGCATAAATTCATTATATGTTGATGAAGGCAAAATGAATTCGTGGTCTTTGATTCTTGAAGCAATATCTCTTGTTAGTCTTAAGTGGGGATCCTGGTCAAAACCAACAGGCACCACTGTCGGGATTTTGCCTTCAAATTCCGGAAGCTGGGGATGAAGTATGTCTGCTACCTGAGTCATTATAGATATGATCTTTCCAGGAGTTAGAGTTCCGTATATTGCCTTCATTTCGTTAATAGTGGTGTATCTCCCGACTCTGCTTACAAGACTATGGAATGCATTTGCTTTTTCAGAGTTTTTTGATCTTGAACTCTGGAAATAAAAATCAACATTTTTTGGTTTTAGCCCTAAAGCTATGTAATTTACAAGGTATTCTTCTATTGCGGTCTTTCTGAGCTCATCCAAAGGTATTTGCCGGGTGTTGTATGCTTCAATATCTGCTACACAGATGTATATCTTAGCTCCTTGATTCTGGTAATAAATTATTTGGTCTGCAACCATTTTATGCCCTAAATGGAATTTTCCGGAGGGCATAAGTCCGGTCATCATAACAAAAGGCTCTTTTTTCCCCATCCTTTCTGTTATTCTTCCAAAATCTCTGTGTCCGAAGATGATGCCTCTTCTCATGTATAAAGAAGGATTCGGCACTTTGTTTATTATTTTTGAGAACTTTTCAACTCCAAAATCCCTGCTTAGCTTTTCATAATCAATGTCTCCTTTAACTTCCCAGGGAGTTACTATAAAATCTTTTTTCGCCATAAAATCACACTAAACAGAATAAGAATAAGAAAATATATAAGTTTTTATTGTTTTGAGTCTACGATTGTTATCATGTGTATTGAATGCAAGAACGCCTTATGATGAACTTAAAGTTCCGGAGGTTATGCTCAGGGCAACAGGAGTTTCATCTCTTAAGGATTTATCTGATGCTTTGTATAAATGTGACAAGGTCATACATGTTCTTGATTATCCCGGCACAAAAATAGGAGCGGTATTATCAAAAGAATAACGGTTTCTTTACTTCCTTTTTTTAAAATTTTCTTGCCTTAAATTTGTTAGGTTTTATTGATATTGGTGTTTATATATGGCTAAAGATGAGAAGGCAATAAAAAGATCAACAGACGAAATAGCGGCATTTTGCAAGAAAAAAGGATTTGTTTTTCCGAATTCTGAGATTTATGGAGGATTTGCCGGATTTTATGATTATGGACCACTAGGGGTTGAATTAAACAACAATATAAAGAATTTATTCTGGAAAGAGTTTGTTCAGAAAAGGGATGATGTTGTCGGTATAGACGGCTCAATAATTTCACACCCAAAAGTCTGGAAGGCTTCCGGGCATGCAGACCATTTCGGAGATGTTATGGTTGATTGTCTGAAATGCAAACAGAGGCAAAGAGCAGACCATTTGATTTCCGATGTTTTGAATATACAGACAGACGGTTTATCTTTAAATGAGATTGAGAAGATAATTGAAGATAATAATATTAAATGCCCTTCGTGTGGTGGTGATTTAGGAAAGCCACAAGTCTTCAATTTAATGTTTTCTACTCAGGTTGGCCCTGTTGCCGATAAAGATTCAACAGCTTTCCTGAGACCAGAAACTGCTCAATTGATTTTTGCTAATTATAAATTAGTTTATGAAACAGGAAGAGTTAAATTGCCTTTCGGTATAGCTCAGATAGGAAAGGCTTTCAGGAATGAAATATCTCCCAGAAATTTTCTTTTCAGATGCAGGGAGTTTGAGCAGGCAGAAATAGAGTTTTTTATTCATCCAAAGAAGATTAATGACTGTCCTTATTTTGATTCTATAAAAGATTTTGAGGTGCAGATAAACACTGCGGAGAATCAAAAGAACAATCAAGAACATATAAAGACAACTTTTGGCCAGCTTGTTGAAAAGAAGATTATAAAAAGCAAATGGCATGCATACTGGCTTTATCAATTCTACAAATGGTTCCTTGATTTAGGGGTAAGAAAGGAAAACCTAAGATTGAGAGAACATCTCAAAGAAGAGCTTGCTCATTATGCTCAGGCTTGTTTTGATATTGAATACAAGTTTCCTTTTGGCTGGCAGGAAATACACGGAATGGCTGAAAGAGGCACTTTTGACTTAGCCCAGCACCAGACTTATTCAGGAAAATCAATGGAGGTCTTTGATGAAGATACAAAAGAGAAGGTTTTAGGGTATGTTATTGAGCCATCTCAAGGAATAGGCAGGGCTTTTTTGACATTTTTTTATGATGCTTATACGCAAGATCCTGAAAGCAAGGAAAGAAACTGGGTTGTGTTGAAATTACACCCGAAACTGGCACCAATCAAAGTTGCTGTTCTTCCTTTAGTCAAAAAAGACGGATTGAAAGAAAAAGCAGAAGAGATTCACAATTCTTTGAGAGAGGAGTTCACATCTTATTTTGATTTTTCAGGGGCGATAGGCAGAAGGTATGCAAGACAGGACGAGATAGGCACTCCTTATTGCGTTACTGTTGATTACGAGTCTTTGGAGAATGATGATGTGACTATAAGAGACAGAGATTCAACAAAGCAGGCAAGAGTTAAAATTAAAGAATTGAATAACATTATAAGAGACTTATTGAATGGAAAGAAGAATTTTGAGGAGTTGTAGCTTAATATCGGGATGTTGCGTTTATAGAGAATGATCATGCTACTATTTCAGATTGATAAGAGTTTAGTAACCCAGAGACCTATTAGAATTAATTGGCTGGAGATTTCTTACGAGAACAAATAGAAAGTGTGAGAAGATATTAGTGTTTATTCCTTAACGTAAAAATATATACCTATTATCAATCCTATGGCTAAAAGTATGTATAGCAATATTAGAAAATTGTTTCCAACCCACATCTTGTCAACGTAACCTGTTTTTTCTCCAGCAACATGAAGAAATTCCATCCATCCCATAAAATCACCTTTTGTTTATATTGTTTATACGAATATTTATAAATGTTTGTTTTTGCTTTTTCCTGAAGAAACCAAAAATACAATTGTTATATTCATCCTCTTTTTGTGTCGTTTTTTTATTGTTTCAGACGCTTTTTTATTTCTTTCCAGCTTACTTCAAAATCGTTCAGGGCTTCTTTCTCTTCTTCTTCCAGTGCCTTTTTTATGAGTTCATAATCCAAACCCGTAATTTCGCTGTATCGTTCTTTGCATTTACTACACATCGCAACATGTTCTTTCAGGTATTTCAGTCTGTCTGTGGTTGTTTTTCCCGGAATATTGTTAAGAATTCCACCCAGATCTCTTTTGTATCCTAGTTCGCAGTCATGAAGATAGCTCAACACTGCATCCCCTATTTCCGGTTGTTTTTCACATGAATATATTTTTTCAGTCATAGTTTCACTTTCCAGATTATTGACAGAATTAATATTGATCCGTAATTTTTAAAAATATATGTTTTTTGACTACTTTCTGGTTAATAATATATAAAAAAGAAATGAGAAAGGAATGTTGCAGATTCAGTTCTTTTTATTCCATATCCATTCCGGGTTTACCAGGATTTCCCCCCATTCCTGTTTTTGAAGCCGCTATGACGTCATCTATTCTTAGGATCATTTCTGCGGCTTCAGAGGCGGATGCTATTGCTTGTGTTTTTATTTTTAGTGGCTCTATAACACCTGCTTTTTCCATATCTATTATTTTTCCGCTAAAGATATCCACTCCTGCTGTTTTCTTGCCTTTCTCGTGTTCGTTTCTTAAATTCAGGATGATATCTATTGCATCTAAACCGGCGTTTTCCGCCAAAGTCTTTGGGATTTCTTCCATTGCTGCTGCAAATGCTAAAATTGCGAGCTGTTCTCTTCCTGCGAAGTTTTCAGAGTATCTTTTTAATTCCCTTGCAACCTCTTCTTCTGGAGAACCTCCTCCTGCAACAACTTTTCCTAATTCCAGGGCGGCTGCCACCCCTTTCACGGCGTCTTCCATTGCCCTGTTTAGTTCCTCCACCACGTGTTCTGTTCCACCCCTTACTAATATTGAAACAGATTTAGGATCTTTACATTTGCTCACGAAAATCATCTCATCTCCAGCGATCTTTCTTTCTTCCACCAATCCGGCATAACCCAGATCTTCTTTGTCCAAATCTTCAATAGATGTTACTATTTTTGCTCCTGTTGCTCTCGATAATGCAATCATATCACTTCTTTTTAATCTTCTTGCCGCAAAAATACCTCTTTTTGCCAAGAAATGTTGGGCTAAATCATCTATTCCTTTCTGGCAGAACACAACATTTGCTCCCGATGCTGTTATTTTGTCGACCATTTCTTTAAGCATGGATTCTTCCTGCTTCAAGAAAGCCTGTAATTGAGACGGATCTGTTATTCTTATCTGGGCGTCTGTTTCTGTCTCTTTTACTTCTATTGCGACATCCAATAGCGCTATTTTTGCATTTTCAACAGAAGTAGGCATTCCGCTGTGAACACGTTCTTTATCTATTATCACACCTTCAACAAGTTCGGTCTTGTTTGTTGTTGCTCCTTCTTTTTTCTCAATTTTTATATTATCTAGATCAATTGTTATCTTTGTTGGAGTTTCTTCAGCTACGCTGGTAACTGCTTTGACAGCTATCTTGGCAAGAAAGTCTTTGGAGGATTCAGCATTCTTTCCTGTCATAGAGGTCATTGCTATTTTTTCCAGAATTTTATGGTCTTTTATAGTTACTTCTGTTCCTAATTTCTCCAGGACGCTTATTGCTTTTTCTTTTGCGAGTCTGTATCCGTGTGAGATTATAGTAGGATGTATGTTTTGATCAATTAATGCTTCCGCTTCTTTCAGCAGGGCTCCTGCCAATACCGCTGCTGTAGTTGTTCCGTCTCCTACTTCAGAATCCTGAGTTTTTGCAACTTCAACAAGCATCTTTGCTGCAGGATGCTGGATATCCATCTCTTCCAGAATTGTTACTCCGTCGTTTGTTATCACGATGTCTCCAAGAGAGTCTACAAGCATCTTGTCCATTCCTTTTGGACCTAAAGTTGTTCTTACTGCGTCAGCTACTGCTTTTGCTGCTGCTATGTTGTTTTTTTGAGCGTTTCTTCCTGTTTCTCTCAAAGCACCTTCAGGCAATATAAGTACTGGCTGACCATTTATATTTCCCATGTATGGCTGGTTTGACATTACATCTACCTCCTTTTAACTCAAACCTTTAATTTTTAAGAATGAGTATCATTTTTTTGTTGTCGTCTAAGTTTTATAAATTCTTCTATATTGTGCGTTTGTATTAAAGACAAGGCACTTGCAAGTTGCTTCGCATAACTTTATATATAACATACATCTTATTAATTTTATAATATATCAGATAGGGGTAGATATTATGTTTGGAAGAAAAGGTGCTTTTCAATTGTCTATGGGTTTAGTTGTTGTAATTATATTTTCTATTGTGTTGCTCGGTTTGGGAATTTCGTGGATTACCGGGACAGTAGGTAATGTTGAAACACTGACAGACCAAGTCACAGACACAGCAAAAGACAACCTTTTGAATGATCTGGCTTCAGGCGATAAAAAAGTTGGTATTACTGCTCCAGGATTATCGACATGGAAGCCGGGATCTAGTGGAAGTTTTGCTTTGGGAGTCAAGAATGATGACACTATCAACTCTAAAGTGTTTTATGTTGTTATGGAATTGTATCAGGCCCCGGTTCCTGTTGAGCAAGTCAGAGATAAAATTAAAATAACACCAGATAAATTTACAATAAGAGTTGATCCTCTTGGAGCCGATACTAAGAGCATTGTTATAGACTTCACAGAGAAGAAGCTCACAGAGATCCCCGAGGGAGTTTATACATTCAGTGTTACAGTTTGTAAGGAAGAAGAGAACGGGGTCGGAGTAAGAGATTTAGATGCGTGCCCTTCACAGCATGATTTGGACGATAACGCAGCTTTGTGGGATGATGTCTATGGAACAACAACTCTTAATTTAGAAATACGTCCTTAATAATTTTATATATTCCTTTCTTCTATTATTATTTATGAATGTCGGCCTTATTGTCGGAATGATATTGACTATAGTTGTGATTGGTCTGTTTGTTCCTTTCGGGATTAAAAGTGCAGGGAAATTAATGGATGCAAATGAACAGGCGATTTATTCTAAAGTCTACAAAGATCTTGAATACAATTTGCAGAGAGTCTATAAACTACAGGAAGGTTCAACCATAAAGTTCAAAATAGAGATTCCTTCAATGTATAAATTTTGTTTTGTGAATCCGGAGAACTATCCTAAAGACGGGGATGGAGACGGGATTTATGAGAGCACATATCCAGATTACACATATGCTCCAAGAGTTTCGGAAATACAAGACAGGAACTGGGTTTATTTCAATGAAACTTACCTTTTTACACATCCAGATGACAGGAAGTATAAGTCTTTGTTAGACCAGAATATAAAGCCAAGAAGAGTTTCTTCTGATGAAACTACAAAAGGGAACAATCTGGTGGTATTTAAGGACAACAGGCCGGAACAGTTTTTATATCTCCCCGGAGTTGTAATGAAGACAAGTTTTTGTGCTGAGAGAGGCATGACATTAACTCTTAAGAATAAAGGGGATTATGTGGAGATGTTTTGCTTAAGGGATGAAGCCTGCCCTTCAGATGGTTCTGCGTGTCTTCCCTGTTAGTGTGGTTGGATGGATGTATTATATCAGTTGTTCAGGAATATCTTCGGGATTATTGTTGCGATGTTTGTACTTATTATGCTTTTTGACTACGGGGCAAAATATGTTAGTTACGGACAAACAAGAGAGCAGACAAAAATACTGAATGATTTCAAAGTCACTGTTTCAAATGTTGTTTTAACAGGAAATGTTCAATCTTATAATAATTTTGCTAATTCTGATTTTAAGAATTGTTTTAAGGTGTTTGACCCTATAGAGGGATTGAGTATTACCTGCGGAAATGCCGGCCAAAGACTCCTGAATATAAATGCGATATTTGATACTGAAAAAAACATATTGCTGGAAGATCATATAATTGATTATGGCTTTTGGAGATACCATTTTGTTACGGGTATGGGTGTAAGGAGGTATGTGTTTTTCTTTAAATCTGATTTTTCTTTAAATCCATACCCGACAGATGAAGAGCTTGAAAAACAGATAATTCCTTTGATAAGGTCGCTTCCTTTGAATGGAGAATATTCTCTTTGCCGTTCCGATGAGTTGAAGTGCGGAAATAAGGAGTACTGCAATAGATTTGATTTTGAGAATTATACATCCGGTTTAGGTGTTGATCTGTGGTCTGCTTCCTGCGATATACAAGAAACGGCATATGATAGAGATAAAATGATTATAATAGAGATCACTAGCGGGGACTGCGAGGGCAATTATGACGTATGTTTCAGAGCTATAGACAGGGATTTAGATGATGACTATTTCGCTTTTGAAGCTCATGTAGGGAATGATACTTTTTTTGTTAAAAATGAGGTTGATTTTGTTTCATTAGTGTTAGGAAATGATGATCTAAATGGATTGGGTGTTATGAAAGGGAAGGAATTCTACGAAACGAGTTCAAAAAAGTTTTTGTTTGATATGAATAATATTTTGAATATGCTGGATTCAAGGTCTATTCTTCTTGACAGGAGATCAAGATCTGAATGCGATGCTTTATGGAGTGATTACGGAAACAAACTGAATGAGTTCAAGTTACATATAGAACAAGGTCTTTTTGGAGATTCAAATACAGAAGAGTATACAAGAGAGTATTTGTTAAAACTTAAAGATTTGGAAGATTCTTTTTATGATTTAAATATCAATGGATGCGACTATTCGTCAGAAAGATAGTTGATGATTTTTATGAAAAAAATTAATAAAAAAGGGCAAATGGAGGTTTTGGAACACGGAATATTAGTCATAATAATAATTATTCTGATTATTGCTTTGATGTTTTTTCTTTTGAATTGGAATTATTCTGATGTTCAGAACGACAAAATTGAGAAAGACACACAAGATTTAATTATATTGAGCAAAACATTCATGAGCGATCCTTTTTTTATTAGGAAGAACAGGATCCTGGATGACGCAAAGCTTACAGCATTGGCTATAGACCCCAACAGTTGTAGAAAGATACGGTCTTATCTCGGAAAACCTGTTTTTATTGAGATATGGATGGAGAACGACACAAAAATCCTGGATGAAGGACATTATAATGATGCAAACAAGGTTGAATGCGATTTTACTAATTATCCGGATTGCAATTACTGGAGTTTTTGCATGTCTGATGAAGAAGAGAGTTTGAGAGAGTACAGTTCTCTTGTTGCTATATTTCCTGTCGTGGTTAACAGATACAATGATGCGGCTTTTTTGGATAAAAATAATCTGGCGACAATGAGATTTGGACTGATAACGAGATGATTTTATGAAAAAGAGTATACAAAAAGGACAATCAAGTATTTTGACAATGCTCTTGGCAATATTGTTTTTAATAGGGTTGATGTATTTTCTCTTTAATTATGACCGGTCAAGAGGGAATGATTTTCAGAATGAAGAGGAGATGTTTAATCTCTTCTTGAAACAATCTTTGACTTCCCTGCTAAATACAGAAACAAAGTATAAGGGAAACGGATCTGTAGAATGTTCTTCTTTTGGTTCTATTATCGCGACTGCTGCAAGTAATTGTTTGAAGGTTTGTAATTCGAATTCAACCTACTATAATGAATCTGCTTACAACATAACTAATAGAATCCTTAGAGGATATATAGAATACCTGAACAAAACTGATGACGATTTCTATTATTACATTGGTTTAATGAGAAAGAACCTGATATGCAATGGAAGGCCGGTAGCTTTTGAAATGGGTAAGATGGATTTGAAAACATACGATGGAGAGAAATTTACGGCTATTGAGCATCTACCAACAACAGGGTTAAGAGGTTCAAGTGAAAGAATAGAGCTTATAGTTGTCAAAAAAGAGAACTTTATCTCCTTTTCTTGAGTTTATGTTTCCTGATTTTTGCTTTTTTCTTTTTTCTTAAATTTGGCATTCGGTTCACCTAATCGTTTTTTTATCGTTTAATTCTTTATGTTATAATTTTATATATATTTTGTAGCCTAGTTCCTCGAACAGATTACCTGTTTTTTTATCAGATATTATGATTTTTGAGTTTGTTTCTTTTTCTAATTCCGATTTCCATTTCTCTAAAAATTCCTTTTTATCGGAATATATTTCTATAGGGATTACCTCATCAACTTTTTTCTTTGCTTCTTTTCTCATTATCTGTATTTTTCTTGTGGCTTCTCTTATGAAACGTTCTTCTCTTAATTCCTCACTTTCTTCAAGATTTATGTAAACAACACCGTTAAAGAATTCCTTGCTTGCTACTTTGCCTTTTATTTCTTCAAAACTTATTTTTTTGGAGTTGGTTATGTTTTTTATTATTCCGGAAAGCTCTTCAAGACCGGTTCTGTCTTTTGTAACTATTGCTATCTCTTTTACAGGCCATCTGAGTTTTAGTTTATTTTCTTGTCTTAAGTTGTTCATTACCTCAGTTATTTCCTGAACAATCGCCATCTTCTTTTCCAGTTCTTCATTTATGAAAGTTTCATTGTATTCGGGCCAGGATTCCATTTGAACGGATATTTCTTTTCCATTCAGACCCTCGTATAAATATTCAGACATCATAGGAGTCAGAGGCGTTAATATTATTGAAAGAGCCCTCATTACTTTTCTTAATGTATATTCGGCTCCTTTTTTATCACTGCCTTTATATGTTACAGACAGTCTGTCTCTAACTAATTTTATATACCATCTTGAAAGATCATTTATTATGAATTCTCTTGCTGCCTGGGCAAATTTATGCATTCTCTTTTCATTTAATTCTTTATCCATTCTTATCAGTCTTTCTAATCTGGTTAAGAGCCATTTGTCCTCTACATTTAAATCCTCGTAGTTCATGTCTTCTATGTCTTTTGTATATGTGACTGTGAACTGATACACATTCCATAAAATGTTGAGTGCGTTTCTTATTTCTCTGAGTTCATCCCATTTGAAATAGAAATTATCCCACGGGGCGTTTGAAAGCAGATATAATCTTAATATGTCTACCCCGTATTTGTCTAAAACTTCCTGGGGCCGGACAACATTCCCTTTGGATTTGGACATTTTTATTCCTTTGTTGTCTAGAACCATGCCGTGCAATATGATTTCTTTGAATGGTTTTTTGTTGAATGTGAACAGAGAGGTTATCAATTGAGAGTTCCACCATCCTCTGAATTGATCCGGCCCTTCTATCTGGAGGTCTGAAGGCCACATACTTTCAAATTCTTTTTTATCTCTTGGATAACCCAAAGATGCCCAGGTTCCGACTCCGGAGTCGAACCAGACATCCAGAACATCGGGTATTCTTTTCATCTTTCCTTTACATTCTTTACATTCTAAATATACATTATCTATTTCCGGTCTGTGGAAATCTATCTCATCTTTTAAATTTGCTTTCTTTTTCAATTCTTCGAAAGAACCTATAACTTCTATGTGGTTGTTGTCACATCTCCATATAGGCAAAGGTATTCCCCAGAATCTTTGTCGCGAAACAGGCCAGTCTCCTAAAGAGGATAACCAGTTCTCCATTCTTCCTTTAGCCCAACCAGGGTGCCATTTTACATTTTTGTTTTCTTTAATTAGTTTTTCTTGAATGTCTGAAACTTTGAAGAACCATTGAGGTACAGACATCAATAATAAAGGAGTATCACAACGCCAGCATTTTGGGTAATCATGGGAGATTTGTTCTTCATACAGCAATGATCCTGTGTCTTTCATCTCTTGTATTATAATTTTGTTCGCTTTTTTAGCATACATTCCTTTGATCCATTCTCCTGCATCTTCAGTGTAGTGTCCATCTAGATTTAAAGGACATATAGAGTCAAGATTGTTTTCTTTGCCCACAGTATAGTCTTCCTGACCATGTCCTGGAGCTACATGAACCAAACCCGTACCACTCTCCAGAGTTACAAATTCTTTTGACAGAATAACGTAATGCCCGTTCTTTATTTTTTGCAAAGCAGGAACTTTGTCTTTAAACGGATGTTCGTATCTTATCCCTTTTAATTTTTTTCCTTTAAACTCTTCTATTATTTCATATTTTTCTATTTTTGCTTTTTCCATTGTTTCTTTTAATAGGTCTTTGGCTATTATGTATACTTCGTTGTTGACTTTGACTTTGACATACTTAAAGTCGGGATGAACCATTATTGCTGTGTTGCTTGGAAGAGTCCAAGGAGTGGTGGTCCATATTACCAGGTATTCATTCTCTTTAATTTTAAATTTGACATAGACAGAAGGATCCTGTTTTACAGTGTATTCTATCTCATTGTAAGCAAGGGCGGTCTCACATCTTGTACAAACATGCACAGGATAAGTTCCTTCATACAGAAATCCTTTTTCATACGATTTCTTGAAAGTGTACCATGCTCCTTCTATATATTTATTGTCCAGTGTTATGTACGGATTGTCCCAATCCATCCAAACTCCTAATGAGTAGAATTCTTTGTTCATTGTATCAATATGTTCTGTTGCGAATTCCTTGCATCTTTTCAGGAATTTTTCCATTCCAAATCTCAGAATGTCTTTTTTTGTTTCAAAACCTAATTCTTTTTCAACTTTCACTTCAATAGGAGTTCCATGGGTGTCGTAACCCGGCTGGTCCCAGACATCATATCCTTTCAAACGATAGAATCTTATGTATGAGTCTTTCAGAATCTTGTTTAAGGCGGTTCCCATGTGAATATAACCGGAGGCATAAGGCGGGCCATCCATAAAAAAATATTTCTTTTTGCCTTTCAGTTTTTCTTTTGTTTTTTTGTATGCTTTTTTTTCTTCCCATTTCCTGAATACTTGTTTTTCAATTTCCTTTGGTTCAAATTTTTTGAACATATAACCACCAGTAAATATTTTCCAAGAAATAATAAATAGATGTTGGG
>CAZKIC010000003.1:0-17606 GCA_964552785.1 uncultured archaeon | reverse complement strand
TTTAGTTTTCTCATAGATTTGTTTTTAGGGGGGAAATTATTTTGGGATAATACAATAAAGAGGTGCCGAAAGAAAGAAGTTATTACTTTTGTTACATCTTTATCACTATAAGATAGTAATATTTATAAATAATTAAAACTATAATATATATACATAAAAGGTAGAAAAAGATAAAATAAGGAAGTAGGGTGGATTTATGGGTTTAAGGAAATTTTTATATTCAGGTGTTGTTGGTGTATGCTTGCTTTTAGGTTCAGCAGGTTCAAGTCATGCGCAAACAAATGCAATTGTGGAGAGTTATGGAAACAACACTCCAAGATCAGTCGCTATTGAGATTATAAGACCATCATACAACTCAATCAGGCCGGATAAAGACGCAGACCGTTTGAATAAAAGGCTTAATAATTTTGTTTATGATTTAATGATTTCGGGTAAAGCTAAAAATTATTGCGAGGCTGTAGACGAGATATATACAGAAATAAAAAATTTGGGAAAAGAAAATACTGAAGGCGGAAGATATGTAGGACACATACAAAAATTGTGCGATAAGAACAAAGGCAGTTCTGTTGGCACAAAACCTGTTCCTGCAAAAAATAAATCTCCGGATAAAATCAAAAAAGAAAGCATACTTGGACACAGTGACGGCTTTGTCTACTAAATAGATATTTTGTAAAACAATTCAAAAACAGGACTCTATTGCTTCTTTCTGTCTGGTACTACAGTTAATTAAATCCTGTCCGACAAACAACTACTTTTATATATGACTTATTTACATATGTTTATATAAGTGTTTAGTTGTTGAAAAAATGTGGAATAGGGTGTTGTTATGAGAGATGAAGTAGAAATAACTGGTGATGATTACGAGGTTGTTCCTTTGACTCCTTTAAGGAAGCTCGAAAAAAGGCTTGAGCAAATAGAGAATAAAAAGAGTTCTGAGAACTTTGAAAGGCTGATAGACAAGATTCTTGACATGACTGAGTTAAACCAGAGAATAATTGACGAGGTTGTTAAAGCAAATACCGGATTGAGGGAAGATATGGCTGTTATGATGGGAAAGATGGATAAGCTTCATGACAAGATAGACGAGTTCGTGACAATGGTTAAAGAGGCAGGAGAAACTGAATCAGAGGATAAGTTAGCGCAACAAATAATCGATCACAGCATGAAGCCGTTAATGGAACAACTGTCTAATGCGAACAAAGAGACAGCAGAAACAAACAAAATGATGGTTGATCTTCTCGTAAGTATAGAGAAGAGACTAAAAAGGTTGCAGCCGGCAGCAGGCGGAATGGTACCTCCAAGGCCAGTTAATGCATCTTCTTTAATGCAGAAGAACCAGGGAGTTAATATAGGTAATGAATGAGGGGTTTGAATGAAAAACACAAAAATGGAGATAATAACAATATTTATTTTAATAATGTTGACAATATCAGTGTTCCTGATATATTCAGGAGCAATGTTGAAAGGAGACTACATGAACACCCTCAACAATATTTTGTTGTTGATGATTTTTGGAGCATTACTCACAACAAACATGTTGCTGATTAAATTAAAGGAAACAATTGAACACAAACATAAACATTAAGAGAGTGATTTATATGAGAAAAGGAATTACACCTGTATTGTCTGTAGTTTTGTTGCTTATGATGACCGTAGCAGCATTTAGCCTGACATACTTCTGGATATCAGGGACTCAAGAGGATATTCAAAAAGAGGTTGGAGCCACTATATCTGACTCTTTGGCAAAATCCCAGGGCGCTATAAAGATAGAGAGTATTTTTAATTCTAGCGGAAAAATAGGTGTTATTGTAAGAAATACTGGCAAAAGCACATACTCTAATGAAGATATGAGTAGCACAAACATAAAGATTTCCTTTTATGTTGACGGAATACCCGTACCGGCAACAAATATAGAATTTTTGGAAGGGGGCGATACAACTTTAGCTCCAAAAAGCACTTTCAAAATTGAGTGTACAAGTACTTCGAATCCGTCATGTACCTGGCCGACAGATTCTGAAGTCCACACAATAAAAATTGTTATGCCGGACACAATATCGACAAGCGCATCTTGCGTAACCAGCGGAAGAAGTTACTGCTAGTTTCTTCTTTATTTGCTTTTATTTACATTTGTTTTTGTTATATAAACTGGTAATACCCTAATTATTGAGAGCCTCTTAATCTTAATATCTTGTTTATTCTTTCAACTTCCCTCCAATTGTTGTTCATAGCTGCCATTTGCTTCATTTTTTTCAATTGAATCAAAGTTACTTCGTGTTTATTATTCATACGATCACCAACCTATATTACTAAATACTTATTGTCACTACTAAAAGATAATATATATTATCTCTCAAACTTTATAAATGTTACTATACTATAGTAGCGAAATCTTTATAAATAAAAGATAATAAAGATTTGCACAAAAGTAAGATTATGGAGATTATAGGTCAGATAGTGTATGGTGAGTTCTCTGAGATAATTTTCAGGGTAAAGCAGAATTCTCAAGTTGAGATAGGCGAGATTGTGTCTGTTATAGACAACAAAACAGGAAAGAAGTATTTGTATAAGATATCTAATATAAAATATGGTTCTCAGCTAAGTTTTGAGAGTTTGGAGAGGGTTGCAGGAATTGAATTAGAGAAGGAAGAATCAAAAAAATCAGAAAACAGGGATTATTTGTTGGCATCTCTGGTGCCGTTGCTTAAATTAGAAGACAAAGGAAAACACACAAAAGGGCTTCCTGAGATACACTCAAAAGTTTACAGGGCTGTAGAAACTGATTTTAAGTTCATAGAAAAGCCTCAAAAAAGCATTTATCTCGGCAAGTTGAGATCAGGATCAAGGGAGATTGATATAGACATCTCTTTAAAGGGTTCTGATGTTCTGACACATCACATGCTGATATGTGCTACAACAGGAAGAGGGAAATCCAATTTTCTTAAGAATATGTTATGGGATTCTGTAGAAAAAGATAATATGTCTTTTGTAATTTTTGACCCTCACGATGAATACTACGGCAGGCATGAATTAGGCTTGAAAGACCATCCAAAGTCTAATGAATTCATATCATACTATAGTGTTAACCCTCCAATGTCTCCAAATTGCAAGACTCTTGCATTTTCAATAGATTCTATAAAGCCCTGGCACTTTAACGGAATCTTGGGATTTTCAGAACCGCAGAAACAAGTAATGGATGCTTATTATAACACTTACGGAGATGATTGGGTTTTACATGTCTTGAAAAGAGATAAATTGCCTGAAGACTTGAGATTTATGGATGCTTCTTTTGATGTTGTTGTAAGGCGATTAAGGCAGATATTATCAATCAGTTACATAAGAAGTGACAGACTTGATCAAAAACACAAAGACAAGGAAGTTATAGATGGATATAAATATGAAGGAATATTCAGGAAGAGTTCAGGGAAAGCAACAATAAACGAAATAATAAAGGAAGTCCTAAAAGGAAACAAAATAATAATAGATACATCCTCTTTGAGCAACGAACTCGAACTGCTGATATCGTCTATGATTACAACAGAAATATTCTCAAGGTACAAGTGGGAGAGAAAGCACGAAACAGAGGGACTCATCAAGAAGAAAGAAGTTCCTGCAGTATCTATAGTTCTAGAAGAAGCTCCGAGAGTTTTAGGCAGGGAAGCTTTAGAATCTGGCGGAAATATATTCTCAACTCTGGCAAGAGAGGGCCGTAAATTCAAAGTAGGAGTATTGGCAATAACACAACTGCCAAGCCTGATACCAAAAGAGATCCTGGCAAATCTAAACACAAAAATCATTTTGGGTCTTGAGATGGCACAGGAAAGATTAGCCATTATCAATTCTTCATCTCAGGATTTGACCCATGATGAGAAAGCAATAGCGTCATTGGATAAGGGCGAGGCGTTGGTTTCTTCAATATTTTCAATGTTTGCCATACCTATTAAGATCCCATTGTTTAAAGAATTTATCAGGAAAGAATTAGAAGACAAAAGATCAACTTTCAAGGACAACTCTTTTTCGGGTTTTGATATCCATCAATAATAACAATCAATTTCAACATACGAGTTCTTTTTCAATATAAATCCAAGATCATGAGCTCTAATTATTGACTTTACTTTGTCTTTAAGAGTTGGTTCTGGTTGTGTTTTTATACCTACAAGCCTCATCTTTCGTATCTCCGGATTTTTGAATATCTTAACATCAATTGGATTGTCGAAAGGCTTTAAATCTTCAGAATAATAAGTCAGGCGTAAATTATGGCCTTTCTCAACTCTATTCAGAACAATGTCTATATTCTTTCCGTCTTTAATAACATTATGAAGTTCCATAAATGGCCAGGAATGAGGTATCCTATAGTCTATTAATAACTCATTTTCTTTATACCCTCGCTTTAGAAATAAACTTTCAATAAATTTAATCACAAAGGCGTAAATGAATAATGCATCAATAGGATTCCAATTTCTCGTTATTATATCATACGAAAGTTCTTCTAATATAGATGTTATTTTATTTATCTCATTCTTATCTTCAAGATATATCAATAATGCAACCAAATCGTATGTATTTTTTTGTCTTAAAGCTTCTGTGATAGCCCCATCTATATTTTTTTTCTTTATTTTATTTTTTCTCAATCCGAAAATCACCTTATTGAGATATTCTATTCTGTTTATATCTAATTCATTGTTTTTAAGTTCTCTTACAGCCCAGAAATACAAACGGTTTATAAATTGAGAAGGGCATATAAAAACAGAATGATCCAGTTCATAAGGATCATAAAAAACAGGTTTTTTGTTAAGAATCTGCTCGTCGAAAATATCTCTTTTGTCTGTAGCAAGCAGTGTTACTGTTTTTGAAGAATGAGGGCTGACATTAGTTGATATCTCTATATATCCCAACTGATGCGTCTTTTCTTTTATTCTTTTCTCTTCTTTAAATGTTAAGTCTTCTTTTTCAACACCTTTGACGCTAAAGTAGCATATATTCTTTCCTGACTTTAAAACCAATGCATTTCTTATTGTGTCAATCCTGGAGTTATTTTCTTCAGATTTTGATACATTAAGATCAACTCTGAGATTTACTCTTTTTCTTGTGTCTGTTTTATTGCTCAAAATAAGGTTATGTGTTATTAAATTCTTATATATTGTTATTTTTTCACCTATACTGATGCCTTTTTGAAGCTCCTTATGCCCTACAACCATACTTTCCGGAAAAATCTCGACGAAGTTAACATCTTTTGTTTTTATTTCTTCTCCATTCAATGAAATTGTATAATGTCCATTGAGCAATTCTTTGAATTTATCTGAAAAAATAAAGCCATTTATTCTTTTCTTTTCCTCATCATTAATAAAAAATACAGCATTTCTTGAAGAAATTATAAATTTTTTGTTCAGCCTCCTGCTAACAAGAGTGAATAAGCCTTCTTTACTGTTAATTTCTTTTATCATAGTAATACTATGTTAAAGGGTTATATATATGTCTTTCTATTATTCTCGGAAAAATTCTAGGAAAATTATTATGGATATTAGTAATTCTTGTATTTTGCTTAAAATTCGCCAAAATTTACACATAGAAGTGTAATCTTTATATATTACTTAATTTATATATTCTATTATTATACTGTTAAAGGGAGGGTTTTTAATGGAAAGAAAAGGTATCTCGCCGTTGATTGCAGCAGTTTTGTTGATAGTCTTCACTGTAGCAGTGGGAACTTTAATAATGAACTGGATGACGACATACACAAAAACAACAACAGAAAGTGCTGGTTCTGGAACAACATCCACTATGAATTGCGCCAAACAGATATTAGATATAGCAGATATTAAGACATCTGGAAATTTCAATGTTACTGTTTTAGTTCAGAATCAAGGAAGTGTTGCTGCAAATATGACAAAAGTAATTGCTTATGATGATTCAGGAAATACTTGTACTATAAACAGCACACCACAAACAGTATCCGCAGGAGATATTGTGATACTGCCAACTAAGAACTGTTCAGGATTAAGTACAAGTTCATTCACTGTGAGGGCTACAACTGATTGTGGTGGAGTTTACGACGAGGAAGACTATCCTATAAGCAGTTAATTCCTCTTTTATTTCTTTTATTCTTTATTTCTTTTCTCTGTTGTTAGTTGTTGGTAGGTGATTATGGCACACAAAACGAACACAAAATATAAAGAAAAGGCACTATCTCCTATGGTTGCGGTTTTTATTATAGTTGCCTTGGCAATGTCAGTAGGGCTTATCGTCTATAACTGGACTGATGGCTTCTCTCAAAAGCAGTTGGATAAAAGTTCAGAGCTCAAAGAAGAAATAGAAATCTGCAATAATGTTGACGGTGTTCTTGAGAGAGTAGTTTTGGACATACCCAACAACACAACAAAAGTTGTTTTTCAGGATATGAGCACAAAGAACCAATTAATAAAAGAGGTTATAGTATATAATGAAACTATGGCTAGATGCGTCTACAATATGACAAATTTCATTATTGAAACAGGAGAATACATAACTTTCAATATAAATAATTGCTCTATTTTCAAGAATTGCGATGATTTCAGGGCTGCTATGGTGTCATCCGGATGCGGGTCGTTTGATTACACATTGATTAAAGAGAATTCTGTAAGCAATGGCTGTGTTTATACCAGGAAGAAGTCCATGTAATATATAAAATTTTGTCTTCTATTGATATTTATGAAGCTGATAGATATTCACTGCCATATTCAACACGAGAAATATAAGGATATAGAGTCTGTAATTAGAGAAGCTTCTGAAAAAATGGAGTTTATTGTTGTATCCGGAGCAAGTTCTAGTTGGAATTCTGAAGCAGTTAGAATTTCTGAAGAGAATGATTTCGTTTATTCAACAATAGGAATACACCCTATAGACTGTGTTAAGATGAGTGATGCAGAGTTTAATAAAGAGATGAAATATATAATAAGTCAAGTCAATAACAAGAAAGTTGTTGCTATTGGAGAAATAGGTCTGGATTATTACTGGTTTAAGAAAGAAGCGGAAAGAGAATTGCAGAAAAAGAGGTTTTTGGAGCAGATTAAGATTGCCAGAGATCATGGTTTGCCGATAGTCATACATTCTAGAGACGCAGAATCTGAAACTCTCGACATATTGGAGAAAGAGAATGTTAGGGATGTTGTTATGCATTGTTTTGCTGGTAAAAGAGATTCTCTGGAACGATCTTTAAAGAATGGTTATTATATCTCTGTATCCACAAATATAGCGCGTTCTAAAAGTATAAAGAAGATCGCTAGAGATACGCCTTTAGACAAGCTACTTATAGAAACTGACGCACCATATATGAGCCCGGTTCAGGGAGAAATAAATTATCCATGGAACACTTCTGTTGTGTTAAATAAGATTTCCGAGATTAAGAAGATTCCGGAGGAAGAGATTCTTAAAATAGTAATTGAGAACGCAAAAAGAATATTTAAGAGAATAAATTAATATTTTTAAAGCTTTCACAGTAATTATATTTGTTGTGCTCTTTTTGTTGGGGCCATGGTGTAGTGGGAGCATAACAGGCTCCAGTTGACCGTTGCTCCGTCAACGCGCAGACGACATTCAAACATTCGTTTGAAGTCCTCTATATCGGAGTAATTGGTGTTTATTGACCGTTGCTCCTGACGACTAAAGTCGTGGGCTTTCGAGTTATATTATAATAACTCAAAATCAATCAAATTCGGAGTAACGGATAAGAAATGGAGCGATGAGTTCTCTATAATTTGAGAGCGATGATTAGCATACAGGTATACGCTCTTTTATGAGCATTAAAAAACATTAAGTTTTAGGAGATACCTGTTGACCGGGGTTCAAACGCCTTTATGGGAAATAAAGAACACAGGATACGGGCGGAACATATCCCTGTGGCCCCACCATTATCGTTTTATATTTTAACTTCTATAAAGAACAAGAATAAACAAAAAACAAAGTAGCAATTTCTTGTATTTCTTAGCTTATCTTAGCTGACTTTAGAAGTAAACATATCTTTAAGTTTCTTGCTTTCTATGGCTTTCTTTATTTCATCATCTGTTGCTCCATTTTTTATGTCAAGAGTGATTTTTGTCGGAATAATATGTTTAATATTGGATTTTTTTCTCTTCAATCCATTTAATGATTTTGGACCTGTGATTTCGACAAAAGAATCATCAATAACTTTAGTCACTACACAATACTTGCCTGCATATCTTCCATGAGTTTTGACACACACTCTTCCTGTATCAAATATCTTAGCCATAAATATCACTCATATATTCTTTCTTTTATTTGCTTACTTAGACAGTTGTGGCAAAGCACACCACCATAAGCTCTTTCAGGTCTTTTTTCTGTCTTTGATGACTTCCTTAATACCGAAGGGTCGGTAGGGACACCACCCAAAAATGCACCACACACTCCACATTTAGCTTTTGAGTGCTTTTCTTTCAAAATCCTTACCTTTAAATCTCCCGAAGGTGTTCTGATCATTTTTTTCTTGACATTTCCTGCTCTTAATCCTGGTCTTACCATAAAATCGCCTTTATAACAAACTAAATATTTAAAACAATCTTTATAATATTAACGCAATTACCATTGTTCTATCTCTTCTAGAACAATCTTGTTAAAACTATCGAATATGTTTTTAACCTGTTCTTTTATTAATTCCTTGTCTTTTGGAGAATAATAATAAACATAACCTCCATTCTTAAGGTTATATTGCCTTCTCTTCACAACACCTTTTTCAAGAAGAGACATTATAGCCCTCTGGGCTGTTGTTCTGTCTCTATTAATGCCTTTGCTTATGTCTATTATAGATTTCTCTCCCTTTTGCTTCATCAAATACTTAAGTATTTTGTATTCTGTGGAATTTAGATTAGAAGAACATCTTAATATTTGATCTATTGAGAATGTCTTGCAGGCAAAATCTATATGACCCATAATTACAATTAAAAAAAAGAATTATATAAAAGTTAGAGTTAGCTGAAATACCTTCCTAATTTGTCCCAAAACTCTTTTATCTTTATATCTGGATTAGAAGTAATAATAATTTTGGAAGGATATTTAAGATATTCCGGGACTCCTAGTTCTCTGTACTTTTTCTTGTATATTACAATTATATTGTTAATAAAATCCCCGACATCTGTAAATTTCCGTTCCTTTAGAGTGTGTAGAGTATCATCAACAATAAAAACATTTTCATGAGCTTCCAGGAATCTTGTAAGATTCGTCTTGTCTATCCAGACTCTTGGCCCTTTAATCAATTCTATTTTTGATATCTCCTTTTCTTTAGGCACTAAACAAATACCTATCTCGTTATTATCGCCAAAAACAAAAGAAAACAACACATTAAAACCGTTTCTTCTCATCTCATCAACAAGCTTTCTATTCATGCGCTCTAATTGAGGATACAAAATATCATCTATTAGTTCTGGTCTTCTGAACATCAAAACATAGAGGGTAGCGCCATATTTTTTGATTTTCTTTAGAATTTTGTGTTTATCATGTTCTTTTTCTTTAAAAAAATCTATTGATGGTTTTTGCAGGAACTCAATAACAATCTTTCTAAAAATAGCATAATTCTCTAAAGATAAGACAGCAGCGACATTCCTGTTAGGATCAACAGGATCTACGAAAACAAAAGGATGACCTTTAAACATTTTTCTTGTTTTTTCCGTTTCTTTGATTTTGTTCAGGTAAACTATCTCTCCATTTCTCCATTTTAATGACTCTTTTAAGAGATTTTCAAATGTTCCGTATTTAACAATCAAAAGCTCACAAAGATAACCTGAAAAACCCTTTGTTTTAAGTTCAGATCCGTAAATATTATTAGACTTTAAGAATTGCTTCAATATAATAACATCATCGTGATTCTTAAGGTTCCTCTTTATGTATTCAGTGTGGAATGGAGTTCTGTCAACAGCACTTTTGAGTTTTTTTGTGTCTCTTATGTTGTATGCAGGAACTATTTCAACATCAAATCCTCTTATAATTCCTTTTGTATAGGGGTGTTCTGCATAAGCTACAACATATTTGCCATTAAAATGCTCAAAAGTTTTCTTTCCCAACTCCAGTGCTTTTTTTTCAAGCTCTTTTTTATCTATATTTGGGTCAAAGAACACAAATATATCTAAATCCTTGTTACCCTTAATGAATGTTTTCTTGGCAACAGAACCCATCAGCCTGGCTTCTATACCGAATTCTTTTTTTATATAATCTTTTATCTCTCCAAATATCTCCAATTCTTTTTTTAATTCTTCTTTTGAAGGTTTTATATTTCTCAGAACTTCTTCCTTTATTTTTTTGATCTCTTCAAAACTTTTACTGTCCACAGAATCAAAAGACATAATATTATTTAATCATTCAGCTATATATTTGTTTGCAGGGATTTTGGTATTTGCTGTTTTTGACTTAGAAAAAGTCATCATCCCAGACAGAATGGCGTTTTTTCTCTAATTCTACAGGAACAAAACCCGAATTTTTTATATCCTCGTAAACTCGATCGGGGGCCCAACCCTCATTAGATATAATAATTACCGGGTATTTAGGACGTTCATCATTTCCTTTAACAATTTCTAAATATGTTCTTAACAAATCGCTTTCTTCAGCTTTTCCGTATTCCTGCCAGGGTAATTTATAATATCTGCACAAAAAATCTCTTAACGGTGTGATTCTGGTTTCTGTTGTGCCGCTCTCTTTTTCTTTTCTTTCAGACATAACGAGATATGCGTTGCCGGTTATTCCATAGCGATCGTGAATAATAACTCTTCTCGTCCTTCTTAATCCTATAAATTCCTTCCTAAATTTGTCTATTTCTGCAGTATATTTCGACTCAGAGAAGAAACTTCTTACGACTTTATAAGTAAGTCCAATGTCGCCATCAGGCATTACCTCAACATCATATTCAGACCTTCCAACAAACACCTCATTAGGATCTCTTTTCAGGCTTTCGTCATCATGACCTACAATTACGAGATAACCGTTCTTGGTTTTAACAACTTCTTTTATCTTGCCATTAAGCCAGTTTGAATCTACTTTTGAAGGGTCAATATCTTTTACTATAGCCATAACACCATCCATATGAAAGCCTTCTATTGAAGGAGAGAAATAGACACAGTCTCTTGGGTCACTGTCGCTCGATTCTAAGAGGTATTTTCCGAGTGATACATTCCTTCCTTCTTCTAACACAGTTCCTATTTTTTTAATACGGCCTTCTTCCAATATTTTTTCAGGCAGAAAATAACCAAGATGACGATTTTGACGATTTCTTGGGATGTTGTCATGGTTAATAAGGATAATATCTCCGACACCTATATTCATTGATTCAGCTAGGTAATCAATCATATACATATTTTCTGGACCGCGATATACTAAAGGAACATCAACAGCATCCAAACCGTATCTTTCCGGATTTTCACTAATCTTGTGCAACCACACTCTGTCACTATAGGGTTTTATTTTACCTGTGACGATATAAGGAACAAAAACATATGCTTCTTCTACAACAACTTTTCCTTCTTTTTCTCTTCTTTTTATCATTTCTACTTTTTGTATTATTCGATTAACATCACTACTCATAAAACCACTAACTAAAGTTAGCCGTAGAAAGACTTTTAAATGTTTGTCAGAGAGGTTTTGCTATATCAACATTACTTATATATATCTTCACACCCTATAAATATTTGGTTTCTAAGGTGCAAATTTATGAGTGATGCAAGAATTCCGAAAAAACAGCCGGAGCCGGAGATTGTTGAATGGGTAAAGGATGAAATAAGAAGAGGGGAAGAGATAAGCATCATAAAGCAGTCTCTCAGGCTTGTGAATATAGACGATTCTTTTGTTGATGATTTAATTATTTCTGACAAGAAACTTGGAAAGATAGTAAAAAAGAACAAGGACGTCAAAGCAGATGACTTAAAGAATAATGAGAGAGAGATAGACAAGAAGATAAATGCGCTCTCAAAAGAAGTTGAAAAGAACATTGAAAAAGAGTTCGGAAAGATATATGAGTCAGAAGTTTTGAACATCCCAAAACCAGGGAAGAACAAAGTTGAAGAGAAACATAAAGATAAAGAAAAGAAAAGCAGATTCAACTTTAGTTTATTCTCAAGAACTAAGCAAAGCGACAGGCATTATAAAGAAACACCAAAACCAGAAGTCTTAGAGAAGCCCCCTAAAAAACCATCAGAGAAAGAAACAGAAACACCTGAGAAACAAGAAAAAGAAAAAAAACCATTCATAGAGTCATTGAAAGAACACAAAGGATTATTGATAGCTTCTATCATCGTAGGGATTTTAATAATTATATCAATAATATTGAGCATATATGCAGAATACTCTGTTCAGTTCTTGATGGAGAAGAATATCCTTAAGTAGATTAATTAGTGGTCTCGCGGGGATTTGAACCCCGGATCTCCGGCTAACTTAGAGCATTTAGGCACCAACTTTCATAAAATAGCGTTGATGCGTCATATAAGACCGGCGCTCTAGCCAGGCTAAGCCACGAGACCTTGCTTAGCAATAAAAGTTTAAACAACTAAGTTTTTTAAAGATATTCTTAAGAGGCACAACCCAGACACATAAATTTAAAAACCTTTCTTAGATTAAGTAATTTTGTGGTTGTTATGAGATATGAAATAGATGTATTAGGACAAAACACAAGAGAAAATGTATTGCATTATAACCGTGTACATTCACTTGCAATAGAAAGAAATACTTTTTTGGATGAACAGGTTAAGATATACAGACAATTAGTGAGTTTGAAAGATGAGGCAACAAGATATATAGGATCTGTTTTTGATGAATTAAAAGGAAACGTTTCTGAATTATTGAGCAATCTTTATTTCTCCAAAGGCAGCAGGGCAAAAAGAAAGAGGGAAAGAAAAAAAACCAGAAAAAAGAAAGATATGCTCAGACCTACCGGTGGAAGCAAATACGCAAAGAAAAAAAGACGACAGCAGGAAGAAGATACTTTCTTTTATTGAGGTTGACTCATTTTAACCTCTGTTAATATATCAATTTTAAAAAGATTTAGCTTTATTATCTTATTATTGTCGCAATTCTTTTTATGGGGCCTTGGGGTAGCTTGGCCATCCTTCGGGCTTTGGGAGCCTGGGACCCCGGTTCAACGCCTTTTCTTTCTTGAAAGAAAGAAAACCCGTGGGAAAAGAAAGAACCACTTGGCGGACCATAATCCGGGAGGCCCCATTTCATTATTCTAATGGTGTGTTTATGTTAGTGAGAGAGATAATTATTGAGAGCAGAAAGAGAAACGAACTTATAGACATAACTGATAAAATAGAGGAGATTATAAGTCAAAATAAGTTGAATAATGGAGTATGTTTCTTGTTTTGCCCGCACACCACTGCAGGAATAACAATTAACGAAAATGCCGATCCTTCTGTTGGAGAAGATTTATTAAAGTCTCTTGATAAAATAATACCTAAGATGGATTTTAAACACACAGAAGGAAATTCTGACGCGCATATAAAAGCTTCATTAATAGGTGCTTCAAAAACAGTATTTGTAGAGAATGGAAATCTAAGACTAGGAACTTGGCAGGGTGTATTTTTCTGCGAATTTGACGGTCCAAGACACAGGAAAGTATACTTAAGAATATTAGATTTAGGAGAATAATGGAGCGAATAATAGTTAGCTTTATAAAATTATATGAATAACTTGAAACAGTGGATATTCTTTAAACAAAAGGACTCGCGGTGATACTATAACAAATGGATTGAAAGCAGTAAGGAACATCATAAAACACAATAAAAACAAGAGATGGCATTCAGTAAGATATGTAAGAAAAGTTTTGAATTTGAAGAAAAAGCAGGATCCTTTAGAGGGTAGTCCTCAAGCTAAAGCTATTGTTCTCGAAAAAAGACAGTTGGAAGCTAAACAGCCTAACTCTGCTATGAGAAAGTGTGTAAGAGTTCAATTAATTAAAAATGGTAAGCAGATTACAGCATTTTGTCCTGAAGACGGTGCAATTAATCATATTAAAGAACACGACGAAGTCATTGTAGAAGGAATAGGCGGTTCAAAAGGAAGAGCTAAGGGAGATATACCTACTGTTAGATGGAAAGTCATTAAAGTTAATGGAAAGTCATTGCATGAACTTGTAAAAGGAAAGAAAAAGGATTGATTAAATGACAGCAACAAAATCTACAGATATAAAATTATTCGGAAAATGGGACTATGATGTAAATGTCAAAGACATGGGTCTGGCAAAGCAGATATCTTTAACTCCTGTGATCATACCAAAAACAGGGGGCAGACATGCTAAACAGCAATTCTATAAATCAAAAGTGAATATTGTTGAAAGATTCGTCAACAAGATGTTTGTTGCGGGTCATAAGGGAAAGAAGCACAAATTGACTTCTGGTAGAAACACCGGAAAAACATTCCTGAATTTAAAAATTATTGAGGATGCTTTTGAGATCATAGAAAAGAAGGTAAAAAAGAATCCAATAGAGGTTTTAGTCAGGGCAATAGAGAACTCCGCACCTATAGAAGAGGTTATTTCTTACCAGAGAGGAGGAATAATTGCCAGAGAGCCAGTAATTGTTTCACCACAAAGAAGAGTTGATCTGGCTTTGAGATTGCTGACGCAAGGAGCTTATGCAAAAAGACAGAGATCCAAGAAAACTGCAGAGCAGGCTATTGCTGATGAATTGATAGCAGCATATAATAATGATCCTCAATGCTTTGCAATTTCAGAGAAAAACAGAAGAGAGAAGGAAGCAATAAGCTCCAGATAGCATCTGTTTATTTTTTTCTGTATCAATCTTATTATTTTTTAAAATATTGGCGACATTAATACTAAAATCTGTAAAGTGATTTTTATGCACGATAAGAGGAGAGGATTGTTTTTTATAGATTACATCCTGCCAGAAGGAAAGAAATTGAGTGAAGAAGAGATAAGGATATTAAAAACATTTGATTATACTTTCGATGCTTCTCCTGGGCAGAAACTTAATACTGGTTATAAAGGAGTTACAAACCCAATATCCGAGAGTGATTTAGATTTTTTGAAACGAGTTTATGCAGAATTAAGAAATATAGCAGAAATTACAAGTATCGTGTATTTAGCTCATAGAGAACTAAGAGTGTATACAGTTAATACCAAGAAATATTATGCCGAACCAACAAGAAGGGTTGTAAGAGAATTAAGTAAGATAAACAAAGATTTTGGTTTGAAATTAACACCGTAGTTTTTCTTTCATTTTTGCATTACCTTTATAAAATTAATAGCAAAAAGATACTTGTAGACTTAGTTCTACATATAATACTCACGATTGAGATAGGGGTGTGAATAATGTCAAGAGTAACAAAGTCAGTTGAGACAATTAAAGAAGTAGCAAAAAATCCGGAATACATCAGGAATATCGCAATAGCGGCACACATAGACCACGGAAAGACAACATTATCCGATAATTTATTAGCTGGTTCAGGAATAATTTCTGAAGAGTTGGCAGGAAACCAGAGATTTACAGATTTTGACGCGCAGGAACAGGAGAGAGGAATAACTATTTATTCTGCTAATGTTTCAATGGTTCACGAATATGAAGGGAAGCCTTATGTTATAAATTTAATAGACACACCAGGTCACGTTGATTTTGGAGGAGACGTAACAAGAGCTATGAGGGCGGTAGACGGTGTTGTTGTATTAATAGATGCTGTTGAAGGGGTTATGCCTCAGACAGAAACAGTCTTAAGGCAGGCTTTGAAAGAAAGAGTAAAACCTGTTTTGTTTATAAATAAGGTTGACCGTTTCATCAAAGAACTAAAATTGGGGCCACAGGAAATGATTGAACGTTTCCAAAAACATGTTATAACAGTAAACAGGTTAATTAAAAAATACGCTCCATCAGAATTTGCTGATGAATGGCAGGTTGACGTTAACACCGGTAAAGTTGCTTTCGGTTCTGCTTATAGAAACTGGGCTGTATCTGTACCCTTCATGCAGAAGACAGGAATTAATTTCAAAGATATTATAGATGCAACAAATCAGGATAAAGAAAAAGAAATAGCAAAGAAAGCACCATTATATGAGGTTGTTTTTGACATGGTTATCAAACATCTCCCAACACCTCCAAAAGCACAAAAATACAGGATAGGAAAGATATGGACTGGAGATGTTGATTCAAAAGAAGGACAAGCGATGGTTAATTTTGACCAAAACGCGCCAGTTATAGGAGTAATAACAAATGTAGCAACAGACCCTCACGCAGGTCTTGTTTGTACTGCCCGTTTATTCTCAGGAACAGTAAGAGAAGGTCAGGAATTAAAGATAGTCAACATAGACAAGAAAGTCAGAATTCAGCAGGTATCGGTTTTTGCAGGACCAAGAAGAATAAACATGCAGGAGATACCTTGTGGAAATATTGTCGGTCTGACAGGAATTAGTGATGCAACAGCAGGATACACCATATGTGATCCTTCATTAAATGTCGCGCCATTTGAAGAAATAAAACATGTTTTCGAACCGGTTGTTACAAAAGCTATTGAGGCAAAGAATGTCAAGGATCTGCCAAAATTGATTGATGTTTTGAGGCAAAGAGCTAATGAAGACCCAACAATAAAAGTCCAGATTTCAGAAGACACAGGAGAGATGTTGGTTTCTGGTTTAGGGGAATTGCACATAGAAGCCAAAATTGAAAGATACCTAAAAGAGAAAGGCGTGGATGTTGTTGTATCTCCACCTATTATAATATATAAAGAAGGGGTAGCTAAATTATCCCAGGAATTTGAAGGAAAATCTCCGAACAAACACAACAAGTTCTATATAAAAGTTGAGCCGATAACAGAACAGCTTGAAGAAGTCCTGCATAATGAGGACTTGCCTCAAGGAAAGATAAGAGAGAAAGACAAGGATTATGTTGTCGAGATGTTAGTTAAGGGAGGCATGGATAGGGACACTGCAAAAAGATGTATGTATATACACGAAGACAACATCTTTTTGAACATGACAAAAGGTATTGTTCAGTTGAATGAGGTAATTGAACTTGTTTTGCAGGCAACACAACAAGTGTTGGATGCAGGACCTTTGGCTGATGAACCCGTTAAAGGTATGAAAGTAATGTTGATGGATGCAAAATTGCACGAAGATGCAATACACAGAGGTCCGGCACAAGTTTATCCTGCAGTAAGGATGGCTATTAAGAATGCAATGCTTGATGCCAAAGCAGCTTTATTTGAACCAAAGCAGGTTATGAGAATAGATGCGCCATCAGAATACATGGGTTCAGTCATAAAAGAAGTCCAGAATAGAAGAGGTCAAATAATAGAGATGAATGAAGAAGAAGGCGTTTCTATAGTGACAGCAAAGATACCGGTAGCAGAAATGAGTGGTTTCGAGAGTTCTTTAAAATCCGCTACAGGTGGAAAAGGATTCCAGTCTCTTGTAGATGTTTTGTTTGAGAAATTACCTCAAGACTTACAGGAGAAAACAATTTTAAGCATAAGAAAAAGAAAAGGAATGAAAGAAGAAATTCCTAAGATTTCCGAAGAAACCGATGAAGAATCTTAGATTTCTCCTCTATCTTTTGTTATGTTGGTCTGATAGAGTTCAAAATTCCTAAGATTTCCGAAGAAACCGATGAAGAATCTTAGATTTCTCCTCTATC
>CAZKIC010000002.1:16163-27309 GCA_964552785.1 uncultured archaeon | reverse complement strand
ATAGAGATGTTAGAGTTTGCAAAGAAGAAAGCTTTGGAAATAATTAAAAAGCACTTAAAATAACATCTTTTGATTTGTATTTACGATAAAGTTTATAAAGTTTACATCTAAATTGTAGAAAGTACGGGTGATATTATTCCAACAAAAAAAGTAGGAAGTGCAGGAAGATTAGGAAGCAGATATGGAAGGAAGATTAGGAAGAAAGTTAGAGATATAGAGAAAATATCAAGATCGAAGCACGAATGCCCTGTCTGCTTAAAGAAAGCATTAAAAAGGGAAGTTGTAGGTATATGGGTTTGCTCAAAATGCAATACTAAAATTGCAGGAGGGGCATATTCTCCATTCACAAGTGCAACAAATCTTATCAAGAAAGCGGGTCTTGCTTAAGGTGATTTTATGAGTACTTATGTTTGTTTCAGATGTCAAGAAACTGTAGAGATTAATGATGTAAACTCACATTTCTCCTGTCCTGCCTGTGCAGGAAAGATATTGTTTAAGAACGCACCAGAAACTGTAAAAAGAGTTAAGTGCGAATAGAATTTCTCTATTTTTGTTAAAATATTCTATACATACTTCTGAGTTTAGATTAATATCGTGTTATACTATTGTCATGGCACTGAAGCCTATTAGTGCTAATATCACCGCATGCTTAAAACCTGCACTTACCGTGCCTTCTGCTAATTTACCTATAGACAAACCTGCAAAAAATCCTTGAATGATAGCAAGATGAGTAAATATTCTGTCTGTTGTTGCCTGATCAAGCTCCACAGCAGCAGCATTCTGTTCTCCAGAAATAACATCAATATTTGTAGAAGCTAAAGCAGGTATAAGGAAATGTTGCATACCTATCATAACTCCTAGAAATATGAAGTATATCACATACCCCTGAATCATCTGGCTCGAGATTCTTGATTCTCTCTCTTTTCTTATTTTATCTATTTCCATTGTCGAATTGCTTACTGCTTCCAATACCTCTGATAGATTTCCTCCTGACCGATGAGCCTCTATTATTGTTGAAATGGCCCTGTTTATCGGTAAAGAATGGAAAGTCTTGGCGAAGTTATTTAATGCTTTTTCAAAAGGAACCCCCCAAGTCAATTGAGAAGCTAAAGTCTTAACATATGGACTTAAATCAGAATAATTATTTCTGGAAGCGTATTCTATTGATCTCGGTAGATTCATTCCTCCTCTAAGACCTTCAACAACATCCCTCAAAAAATCCGGGAATTTCTCCTCTATTGTCCTCTTTCTTTTATAGCGGGCATACTGAACAACAGTGGGAGGAGCGACAAGAGTTACTGCCGTCAGAATATTTAACAAATTATAAGCAATTTTAACACCTAATGGCTTTATAAAAATTAAATTAGTAGCAGCAAGTATTGAAGAAGCTATTAACGATACTATTACAGCTATTAAAATGTCCTGATTTCTTTTAAAAAAATCTTCAAATTGTTTATCAATTGTTTTAGCCATTCTTATCACACTTTAGGTTGTGTTAAAGTTAAAACCAAAATAAATAATAAATTCGTACCCGGGATTATCCCGTAAACCCCTACACTCATGAAATCATTGACTGTCAAACCCATAATTGTTGAGTCAGGAATTATGTTAATTACCGCCAAAATAGCAACCAAGAATAAAGGTGCAGCTATCAGAATTGCTGTATATATGTCCGCATAGGTCGATAAAGTGTCAAGATATTTTCTTCTTGAAAGCCTATAATTAAACAATGCTAAATGAGCCATCTCTCTCAGATATTCTCTCAAATTGCCTCCACTCTGAACTATAGCATTTATTCCATAAAGTAGTTCTTTAAACGCCTCAGAAGGAGTTCTTAATGCAACATAATCTATTGCTTCTATTGCATCATCTCCAAACAATTTTATTCTTCTTACAATTCTTTCTGCTTCATCTGTCACTCCGCCGTAATCCCCTATTTCCACAAGCATTTCAAACGCCCTTTCAAGAGGGACTCCTGATTGGGCTATTGCCGCCATATGGTTTATAGCAAAAGGAAGATTTGCCTCTATACTCTGCTTTCTCATTCTTTTCGCGTTGAATGGGTAAATATAGAATGTAGTAAATAAAACTATTGCCGATGCTGAAGGAATTAAAAAAAGCCCTGTTATGGTCCACGCTATATTCAGATTAAGAACAAAAGAATAAATCAGGAACATAACTGCTCCTAAGAAACCAGCTATAAATGAACTTGACATCATATAACCCAGATAGGTCCTGTATGTTACTTTTAAGTCTGCAGAATCTATTGCTTCTTTTAATGGCTCGAAGAACGATGGATATATGCGGTCTATTTCAGAGAACATTCTGTTAAATAAAGAAGTGTACGTTTGTGATTTGTAAGCCTTTATTAAATAATCCACAAACACCCTCACAGATTTGTAAAAAAGACCTTCTTTTGGCTCCTCACCCTTTATCAGATTAATGGCTTTAAGTTTATTCTTTAATTCTATGTATTCCAGATCTTCTGCATTCTCACTTTTAAATTTAGAGCGTCTCCTCATTTGAATTCTGCTCCCCGACAATTATATCTGACTCTGTATCTGAATAAGACTCTATTTCTTTCAAAACATTTTCCTTGTTTTTATAATACATAGAAATGTATTTAGAAACCTCATAGAAATTATAAATATTGTGCTCCATTAACCAATTCAGGACTTTTGTTCTGGTTTTTATCTCTTCTTCTATCTTCGCTATAGGTATTCCGTATTCTGTGCTTATCTTGTTGAGCAGCCAGCTGTCTCTTTTTTCATGCTTATCTATGGAAGGCAGCCATTGGAACGGAATGGTGGTATTTGCTTTCCCCGAATCAGGGTCTACACTAACAACTTCCGAAACTTTTGTTATTCTTCTTGAGGATTTTCCATATTGAGATGCATGAGACACAACTAATATAATATCCAGAGACTCTACCAAAACAGGTGGTAAAGATATGGGAGGAGTTTCTATTCTCTTTATTATGTCTTCAACAGAACCGCCGTGGATTGTTCCTAAAGAAGGGTGTCCTGAAGCCATACCCTGGAATAAAACTGACGCTTCTTTGCCTCTTACCTCTCCTACAATTACATAATCCGGATTTTCTCTGAAAGACTCTCTTAGAAGGTCAAACATTGT
Organism: uncultured archaeon; assembly: GCA_964552785.1. Classification (GTDB taxonomy): domain Archaea; phylum EX4484-52; class EX4484-52; order EX4484-52; family CAZKIC01; genus CAZKIC01. The sequence goes on along the minus strand of CAZKIC010000002.1, from coordinate 24,177 downwards.
TATCTCTCCATACCTCTTTCCATCCTCTGTTACTGTTCCAAATCCGGTTCTTGAAACTCCGGGAATCCAGTTCTCATGAGGAAGATTCAGTTCACGTGTGTCCTCTATAGATATTACTTTATCTTCCGGAGGAATAAAAGAAACAAGAGAATTTAATATGGATGTTTTTCCTGCGCCAGTACCTCCTGCTATCAATATATTCGATTTGTGCTCTACAACAAACCACAGATATGCCATTAATTCAGAAGATACTGTTTTTAATCGTATAAGATCGACACAACTGTAGGGTATCTCTCTGAACTTTCTTATAGAATATGTTGGTCCTTTTGTTGTTATGTCTGAAGAAAGAGTTGCATTAACTCTTGATCCATCTGGGAGCGTACCATCCAAAAGAGGTTCTGCATAGGATATATACCTTCCGCATCTCTCTGCCAATTTAACTACAAACTCTTCAAGAGACAGCTCATCACTGTATACAATATTAGTTTTGATGTTTCCATATTTCTTGTGCGTTACGTATATTGGTATATTAACTCCGTCGCAACCAATATCTTCTATATATGGGTCGTGCATTAAAGGCTCTAATTTTCCCAAACCGATAAAATTAATGTATATATCATACATAATCCTTGTGAATTGTCCGGGCCTGAGTTCTATACCTAAATTTGATATTATCCGTATAACCTTCTTTTGTATGTATTCAAGATGATTGTCTTTTATTTCTACTAATTTCTTGTCCAAAACCACTTGAAGCTCTTCATCTATCTTTTTTATTATCTTTCTTTCTTCTTCGCTGATGTCTGGCTGAACTATATTGTAGACAAGAGTTTTCTTTTCATCGTCCCACGCTATCTTAGCGTAAGTAAATGGCTCTATAAGAGTGTATTTTACTTCGAAATCATTTGCTCCATTAAATTCGGGAAGAATCATAATCTTTTTAGGGGTTCCTATTCTAAATTTGCTCATCTCTTCTTGGATTAACTTCTCCCTTTCCTTGTAATCTTCATATCTCTTTCTTAGAATTCCTCTCAAAGAACCCATAAACCAACACCTGTAACACAAAGGCAAATAGAGAGACTATACCCTAATAACACCCATACTAAATATAATAAGGATTAAGTTGTATATATTAATTTTATTAATTTATAATAGAAAGAATCTTTTCCTTCAATTCTTTTTTTGAACAATCGCCATTTATCATGATGTCAGACATTGCAAAAGTCCCGCCAATATGCAGGTTTACTATCTCATCGAAATCTCTTGAAATGACTTCCTCTTTTGTTAGGGGCCTTTCTTTTCTTTTTTTGAGCCGTTCTATCCTTAATTTTTGGGGGGTGTGTATGCCTATGATTATAAGATCATCCTTAAACTTTTCTTTTAAAAACAAATATTCCGAATAACTCCTTAATCCGTCTATTACGATTTTTTTGTTTTTTTTAATTAACCTCTTTATTTTTTCGTAATTCAATACTGCATACGCTTCCATGCCGTGTTCTTCTCTTAGCTTTAACCTCATCTTCTTTTCATTTTCCTCTGTTATTTCCTTTCCTTCTCTTTTTAAATATTCGTCAGTTATATCGCCAAATCTTACAACTTCAAACCCGTTCTCTCTAAAAACATCTACGGCTGTTGATTTTCCACTTCCGGGCATTCCTACAATTGCATATATCCTCGGCATTAAAAAACCTCAAAATAAACTCCTTTTGTTTTCTGCTCCTTATCTTTTTGTGAATCTAATTTGTTTGCCCTCGGTCTTCCTGATTCAGGATCTCTTCTGAATGTTACCTGAACCTCTTTCAGGAAAATGTTCATAGACTCCTGCAAGGAAGACGGCTCCAGAGAAACTCCGTAAGTTCCGCTTTCTCCTTTAAACACTATTGCTCTATCAGACATGTAGTTAAGCATCATTAAATCATGGTCAATTACAAAACAAATTTTCTTTCTTTTTTCTATGAATCTTCTTAAAACCCTTACAAAATTAACCCTCTCTTCAACATCTAAGAAAGCTGAAGGCTCATCTAACAAATAAATATCTGCTTCTTTTCCCAGGCACAAAGCTATTGCAACTCTCTGCAGTTCTCCACCGGAAAGATTGTTAATTTGTTTGTCCAGAATTCTGTCTAATCCCAAAGGATTTAAGATGTGAAGTTTAAAGTCATTGCTCACTTTTATTTCCTCATGCAAATAATCCTCAACAGTTCCGTCAAATTCAAGTTCTAAATATTGGGGTTTGAAAGACAGTTTGGCTTTGTTTTCAAAATCTCCTTCATCAGGCTTTATCTCTCCTGCAAGTATTTTCATGAATGTGCTTTTTCCCAATGCGTTTTCTCCTATTATTCCTATTATCTCTCCCTTATATATGCTTCCTCCTTCAATATCCAGAGAGAATGCTTTGCCAAAACTCTTTCTCATTTTAGGATATTCAAAATAAACTTCCTTTGCTTCCAAGATTTGTCCTCTTGATTTAAAATCGAGGGATTCATCTCTGAATCTTACGTTTTCCTCTCTTATAAATCCATCCAAGTAGGTGTTTATTGCTCTCCTTGAGGAATATTTCTTTGACACGATACCGTAAGCTCCCGGAGAACCGTAAACTATGTGTATATAGTCAGAAATCATGTCCATTGTGGCCAGATCATGTTCTACAACCAACATTGATTTTCCTTCGGAATAATCCTTTATTGTAAAAGCGGTGTTTATTCTTTGCTTAATGTCTAAATAAGAAGAAGGTTCATCTATAAAATAGAAGTCGACATCTTTCAATAATGATGCCATTATTGTTATTTTCTGGAGCTCCCCTCCAGAAACTTCTTCTATTTTCCTGTCAAGTATATTCCTAAGATTAAAACGAGTCAACAAGTCTTCATATCTCTCTCCAGATCCTTTTAGTATGTCCTTTATTTTTTTCCCTTTAAAGTTTTTTGCAAGAAGATCAACTCTCTGGATTTTGTAAACGCTTTTTATACTATCCTCTTTTAAATGTGCAAGGTAGTCAAAAAGCTCTGTTCCCCTGAACTTAGAAAGAATCTCGTCCCATGAAGGAGGGTCCATATAATTACCAAGATTTGGGCGAATCAAGTTAGACAATAATTGTAATGATGTTGTTTTTCCTGTACCGTTTGGACCCAAAAGACCTACAACCGAACCTTTTACAGGTATTGGCAAACCGTATAATCTGAATGTATTTTGTCCATACTGGTGAATAGGGTTTTCAAGCTCATGAGTTAAATTAATTATATTTATGGCATTAAAAGGACATTTCTTTGTACATATTCCGCAACCAATGCATGTTTCCTCATTTATTGACGCTTTTTTAGTGATGGTAATGACATCTATTTCGTTTCTTTCAGGGGGGCAAAATCTCTTACATTCGTGTTGGCACTTTTCAGGCTGGCACCTATCCCTATCTATAACTGCTATTCTATTTGTTTGGGTCATTTTCTCACTTAAATAAGAATTCGAATATAAACTTATAAAGTTAACAAATAATTTTAAGTATAAATATATCGAGATGTTTCTTAGATTATCGGAGGTTTTGAAATGTCGAGCAGTAAAAAAGAAAAAAAGACAAAGAATGTGAAAAGGGGCATTACTTTGAACTACGCGTATATCGCGATAATTATTATCCTTGCCGCAATACTTTTATTCCAGAATATAGGTGGAGGGAATGCATCAAGTGTTGTTTCAGAAAAAGTCGCAAATGAGAAAGCTCAGACACTATTATACAATCTTCTCCAAGGAAGAGCGACTGCAGAAGTTGTAAGTGTAAATAAGAACGATGGTGTTTTTGAGATAACATACAAGATAAATGGTCAGGAGCAACCAAAAGCGTATATGACTCTTGACGGAGAACAGTTCTTTCCTTATGTGATTCCAACAGATGTAGAAAGCACCACACCAGATAATAATTCTCAGGAAGAGGAGCAACAAGATGAAACTCAAGACAAAGCTCAGCAAGAGGTTTTGAAGGTTGACAAGCCAAAAGTTGAGCTTTTCATTATGAGTTATTGTCCTTTTGGTTTGCAGATGCAAAAAGCAATTCTGCCTGTTATGGAGTTATTGGGCGATAAAGCAGATATCTCTATTAAGTGGGTTGATTACGCAATGCATGGAAAGAAGGAAATTGATGAAAACTTGAGACAATACTGTATACAAAAAGATCAAAAAGACAAATATATAGATTATGCAAAATGTTTTGTTGCAAGTGGAGATGCTGATAAATGCTTAAATGAAACTAATATAGACATAGATATGTTGAGTTCTTGCGAAAACGAAACAGACAATGAATTCAAGATATATGAGTTATACGAGGATCAAACAACATGGGCGGGAGGAAGATATCCTCAATTCAACATATATAAAGATCTTAATTCAGAATATGGAGTCAGAGGATCTCCGACATTCATCTTAAATGGCGAACAGGTATCTGTTTCGAGATCTTCTGAAGCCATTAAGAATGTTATATGCGATACTTTCAAAGAGAGACCTGAAGAATGTGACACAACATTGAACTCAAATCAAGAACAGCCAGGTATTGGCGAGATTGGTTCAGGGCAGACCGCTAGTGCTGGAACAGCCAATTGCGGAAGTTAGGAGGGATATTCATGGCTGTAAAGAAAAATAGTAAATCAGCAAAGAAACACAAACCTAAAAAAAATACAGAAAGAGCAGCAAAAACTAAAAACAATAAAAAAGAAATCGCAAAAGAAACGGCTTCTGTTTCAAATGTTTCGAATATACTATATATAGCAATAATTGGAATATTGGCCATACTTGTTATTCTTAGTTTCGTGAATAAAGGTTTTGATGTTCCAAACAAAATCAGCTCTGATGAAGCAGGAGATAAAGCCAAAATATTGATAGATAGATTGTTACAAGGACAGGCAACATCTGAAATAATTTCTGTTGAAGAAAAAAATGCATTGTATGAGATAACATACAAGATAAATGGACAGGAGCAATCAAAAGTGTATATGACTCTTGACGGAGAAAAGTTCTTTCCCCAGACAATTCCGACAAACACAACAATAAAAGAGCCAACACTGGACGAACAATATCCGAGAAAGAATATCAGTATGGAAGAACTGGCTGATGATGATGCATATTTGGGTAATAAAGATGCTCCTGTTACAGTTGTTGTGTTTAGCGATTACCAATGTCCTTTCTGTGGAGCTTCAGAAGGAACAAATGAAGATCTTATAAACAGATTCAGAGCATCAGATCCTACATGGGAGCCAGCAATTCCAAAAATAAGGGAAAAATATATAGACAACGGCAAAGTTAAGTTTGTTTTTAGAGATTTCCCTTTGAAAAGTATACACCCTTATGCAGAAAAAGCTGCTGAAGCTGCAGAATGTGCAGGAGAACAAGGAAAATATTGGGAAATGCACGACAAGTTATTTGAAGAAGGTGTTGAAGGAGGAGTTGACACATATAAACAATATGCATCAGATATTGGATTAGACCGCAATTTGTTTGATGAATGTATTGACTCTGGAAAGATGGAAGCAGAAGTTAATAAAGATCTTGCTGACGGCTCCTCTCTTGGTGTCAGAGGAACACCAGCATTCTTTGTCAATGGAAGGCTTATGTCGGGAGCATTACCATTCTCAGAAATAGAAAAGGTAATAGAAGCAGAATTAAAAAATGAATAAATAATCTGCGAGACGACCTCGCAGATATCTTTTGCTTTTTTTAAAATGAAAAGAAAAATCAATAATCGTAATAACCTCTTAAGAATCCTTCTTCTTCAGATGTGATTTCATCATTATCTAGAAGTTCATCTATTTCCATAACATCGTCAAAGAAATCTCTTTCTCTGTCTGCTATATCCCACTTTGGATAGAATCTGCTTCCACCCAACTCTTGCTCTATTGCCATAAAACGCACCTCCGTTTTTTTATTTTTCCTCCTTTATTTTGTGCGTTTTATCTCCCTTGGGCTCGGATAAAGGTTGACAAGTAATAATCAAATGTTGATTATCTATTATCTTTATTGATAATCAATATAGATTATTAACTTTAAAAATGTTTTCATTATAAAAGTATAAGTTTTATAAAAATAACAGTATCTTGTGTATGATTGCTTATTAGTGATGATTATCAATACCGTAAATCTATTTAAATTTAAAAAAACAATATATAGAATTAGGAGTGGTATAAACATGATGAATGAATCCTCTCAAAAAATATTGAATATATTGAAAAATCAATCCCGTGGGTTATCTATAGTTGAGATTTCTAAATTAACTGGTATGAACAGAATGACAATAGGGAGGAAACTTGAGACACTGGAAAAAGACGGAGTTGTCAGCCACAGAAATGTCGGCATGGCAAAATTATGGTATTATGAAAAATATCCAATAATAAAGAAGTTGTCTAAAGACGGTTTGGGTTTAAATCTCAAGATGATGCTTAATTCGGTGCATTCTGGTATTGTGATTTTTTCTGAAGACTACAAACCAATATGGTATAATGAAAGAATAAAAAAAGTTTTTCGTTCTGACAGCAGAAATGAGATAGAACTTGTAAAAGGATTGATAGAAGGAAAAAGCAATGAAATTATAGTCGGGAATAAAAAATACATTGTTGTCAGGAAATACAAAAGCAAAGAATATTATATAAAAAGCATAGTTAAGTATAATAATGGCTCAAAAAATGAATACTTGTTTATATCTGCAAATTTGATTAGAGATAAAGAAGGAAACAGGATTTGTAATTTTGCCATCATAGACAAGATAAGCAGAAATTTTGAAAATCTTGAAATAAAATGAAGAAATTGGGATAAAAACATTAACGCCCTGCAACTATTTCTATTATGTCACGGTGTTTCAATTTGTGTTCTTTGCCGACATAAATCTTGGTTTTAACATCTATGGCCTTAACAAAGTTCTTTCCGAAGTCTGTGTGTAGTGCATAGGCAAAATCCAAAGCTGTGGATCCATCTTTTAGTAAAAAACAATCCGGGAGCACATTGCCTTTTGAATCCTCTAATTTATTTACTCCCCCCGGGAATACAGCAATATAGTCTAAAAGTTTGAACACCGCAATATTTATTGTTTGTTGCACTCCTGTAGAACCTAATTTTTTCAGAATGTTCTCCCTTATATAGTTTAAGGCTTGTTCTTGCTTCTCATTCAATCTGTCTTTATTTATTATTTTGAAATCATTATCTCCTGGAACGTAATCTATTATATTTTCCTTTGAAGCTCTTTTCAGTGCGAGTTCAGATTCTGCGGAACATGGTATTATCTCCAAATCAGGGAATTCTTTTTTCATTCTCTCTACATTCTCTAAAGCCCCGGGAATGTCGCATTTGTTTGCAGCTATCAGGATGGGTTTTGTCCTTTTTCTTATCTCTCTTGTAAATTCTTTTAAATCAGAATCGGACCATCTCTCTAAATTCTCAGAATCTAAAGAAAGGTCCTCTATTACCCTCTCTATTATTTTTTGAGTTACCATTAAGCCAGAAAGCTGGTTGTGTAAAGTTTCTAAAGCTCCTTCTTTTTTTTGTTTGCTTAATCGTGTAAGTTTCTGCCAGTTGTTTTTCAGAATGTTTAAGAACCATAAATCTATTTCTTCCTCCAAGAATTTTATATCATTTGAAGGATTGTGTTCTCCTGCCCTGCACGGCTCACCTTTATCATTAGTAGAGCCGGAAGCATCGACAACATGAATCAACACGTCAGCCTGTCTTAAGTCGTCAAGAAACTTGTTTCCAAGACCTTTTCCTTCGTGAGCTCCGGGCACAAGTCCTGCAACATCTATTACTTCAACAGGTATGAACCTCTTTCCATGCAAGCAGTATCCTTTGGATGGATTGCACTGTTTTCCGAAATCTTTATCGACACAATCTATACTTACATGTCCTATTCCTGTATTAGCATCGATAGTGGTAAATGGATAATTAGCAGATTCAACTCCTGCCAATGTTAAAGAATTAAAAAATGTGCTTTTCCCCACATTTGGTTTACCAACTATACCTACTTTCATAAATACACAACCTCACTTGATTA
>CAZKIC010000002.1:1591-16063 GCA_964552785.1 uncultured archaeon | reverse complement strand
TGAAAGCCAAATTTAGCAATGTTAATTGCGTAATTTGGTTTACCAACTATACCTACTTTCATAAATACACAACCTCACTTGATTATGAAAGCCAAATTTAGCAATGTTAATTGCGTAATTTGGTTTACCAACTATACCTAATAATTCAGAGTACAATTACAATCTAGTGTTTAGTCAGTATCTTTATAATTCTTTCCAGGTTCTTTTCTATACTTAAAGATATTTTCTCAAATTCATATTTTGTGTAGTTCAAGGTCTTGCCTACAAGCCCTTCACTCAACTCCCATTTTATTTTTTCGAAAAGTTTGTGTTTCTCATATCTAAAGAAGTAAAGTATAGACCCCAGACTTATCCATACACTTAAAAACCATAGTGCATTTGAACTTGATCTCAATATATAAACCACTAAAGATAAAGAAAGGATTCCTCCTAAAAGGGTAAACAACCACAATCCTTTAAATCTGAATCTTGATTTGTCATAGATATCTTTATGCCTGAATCTCATTAAAACTGAAGAAAATGAGGTTAGAGAATAAGATATTAATACAGCCATACTGCTTAAAATAACAATAGATGTGAGTTTGTCTGTGAAAATAATTATACTCATTATTAACAAAATCACGGCAATTATAGATAAATAAGGGGCATTTCTTTCGCTCTTTTTAGAGAACAATTTTGGTACTACTTCGTCCAGACTCCACGCATATAAAACTCTAGAAGTTGAAGCTATACCCGGACCAACACCACCAATAATAGCAAAGAATGCCGCCAACAAAGTAAAATAATAAATAAAAGAAGGCCCTGTTTGGTCTAAAATATCAGGTATTGAGTTGTAATTCAAGAACTCTTCTGAAGGTATAAGCCCGTATGTTGTTACTGCAACTATCAAGTAAATAATTGTTACCAACATCAAACCAAGCAAAAGGGCTTTAGGTATATTCCGTTCTCCGTCTTTTACATCCCCTCCTATATCTGCCACAACCTGAAATCCTGTAAAAGCCCAGAATATAATTGAAGCGGAAAGTATTATGTTCTTTATGTCAAAAGTCAGACCATTAATAAAAAATTCAGGATTAAAATTACTAAAACCGTAAATAATAAATAAAGAGATTCCTGCCAGCATTAAGAAAGCTATTATTTTTTGCAAGAAAGCGTATGACCTAACACCGTAAATATTCACAATAGACAAAAATATTACTATAAAAAGCGACAAAAGAAGGGAATTATTATTGAAAAAAACATACATTGATTCTGAAACAACATTAATTTTTGATAATCTTGATATCAATGCCGTAAGCATCTCAACGGCACCTAAAGTTAGAAAAGCTGTTCCGGCAATACCTCCCATCCACCTTACCCAAGATGATATAAAACCTACAAAAGGATCGAACATTCTACTTACATATATATAGTCTCCACCAGATCTTGGCATAGCAGAAGAAAGGTTTGCGTAAGACAAAGCAACAAGAAATGCTATTATCGCTCCTATAATGTACGAGAAAATTATGCTTGAACCAACATATACATCTTTTTGAGAGTTTATTGTGATTATAAACATGCCTCCGCCTATAACAGAAGTAACTAAAGTTGCTATTAAACCTAATAAACCCATCTTGTGCTGTTCTTGATTGTTTTGATCAGACATACAAGTATTATTGTGTATATAAGATATATATAGCTTACCTCAGAAAAGATATATATAGTTTACAAAACAAATAAAGGTTGTAGGTGGATTTGAATGAATATAGTGGAGAACAAAGTTTCTGTTAAAATTGGTGGTCCGGCAGGATCCGGGGTTATGACTCTAGGCTTGTTGATGGAACAAGCTTTCAAGAATTCTGGGTTGTGGTGTTTAAACGATACTGACTATCCTTCCCTGATTAAAGGAGGACACAATCTATATCATATAGATGCTGATGAAGAAAGAAATTACTCTTTATATAATGATAAGTGTGATTTGCTTATTGCTTTAGATAAACTTTCTGTTGATTTGCATAAAGAGAGCTTGACAGAGAAAGGGGGAATAATTTTTGATCCCGAAGATGTTCCTCTAGATAAAAAGGATTTAGGGAATAGGAAAGATATTGTTCTCTATCCTGTTGAATTCAAAAAATTAACAGAACATATAGGAAATAAAAGATATTACAACACGATAGCTTTTGGGGCTTCAGCTGCTGTCCTGAATATCTCTTTTGATGTACTCACAAAACTTCTCAGGAAACAATTCAAGAAGAAAGGAGAATCTGTAGTACAAGACAATATAAATGCTGCAAAGAAAGGTTATGATTATGTAAAGAAGAAATTTCCTTTTGAATTTAAATGCAAGATCACGAGAAATTCTGAAGAAGAAAAAAGAGTTTTAATGACAGGAAATGAAGCTATTGCAATTGGAGCTATCAGGGGCGGAGTTAAATTTTATGCCGCTTATCCGATGACTCCTGCAACTTCTATATTGCATTACATGGCTGCACAAGAAGAAAATAAAAATATAGTTGTTAAGCAGACTGAAGATGAACTTGCTGCAATAAATACAATTATTGGTGCATGTATGACAGGAGTTAGAGCTATGTGCGCCACTTCTGGCGGAGGATTTGCTTTAATGACAGAGGCACTGGGCATGGCAGGAGTTAATGAGACTAATCCGGTTATAGTTGAAAGTCAAAGGGGAGGTACATCCACAGGTCTTCCCACCTATACAGAGCAGGCAGATCTGAGATTTGTTCTTCACGCCTCTCAAGGAGAATTTCCAAGAATCGTAATGGCTCCGGGAGATATAGAAGAAGCTTTTTATGAAACCGTTAATGTTCTGAACTATGCAGAAATCTGTCAAGTTCCTGCAATAATATTAGTTGACAAATATTTTAGTGCGAATCATTTTATGGCCCCCATGTTCGATACAAAGAAAGCTAAAGTAATCAGAGGGAGATTCGTAACTGAAGAAGAAATTAAAAAAGCAGGTAATTTTAAGAGATATGCTTTTACTAAAGACGGCATTTCTCCAAGAAGTGTTCCCGGACAAAAGAACGGAATGTATGTTTGTTCCTCTTATGAACATGATGAAACCGGTGCAACAACTGAAGAGAGCGAAATGACAGTGAAAATGGTCAACAAACGGGCTAAGAAATTAGAGGTTATACCTAAAGAGATTTATGCTCCAAGAGTTTACGGATCTGATAAACCTGATTTAACGATGTTTGTGTGGGGTTCAACAAAGATGCCCGCAATGGAAGCTCTGAGATTATTGGAAAAAGAAAATAAAAAAGTGAGATTGGTTCATCTGCCATATATATTGCCGTTTCCAAAAGAGGAGATAAAGAGATTGATAAAAGAAGGAGGCAAAACATTAATAATAGAAGGCAACAGCGAGGGTCAATTAAGAGGTTTCATAAGAGAGCAAACTCTTATGGATGTTGATGAATCATTCTTAAAGTATGATTGCAGGGCTTTTAATGCCGAGGAAATAATAAAAGAGGTTAAGAGGTTGTTATGATGGAAATAACAGATTTGAATACGCAAAATGAAATACATTGGTGTCCTGGATGTGGAAATTATTCTATATTAATGGCTTTAAAGCAGGCTTTGGTTGAAGGAAATTATGAACCTCATAAAACTGTTATTTCTTCAGGTATCGGTTGTTCAGGAAAGATTCCTCATTTTGTAAAAACATATGGTTTTGAGAGCTTGCATGGAAGGGCTTTACCCCCTGCAACAGGAATAAAACTAGCGAATCATGAATTAAATGTTATAGCCATGGGTGGAGATGGAGATGGTTATGGAATTGGTGTAGGGCATTTAGTTCATAATCTAAGGAGAAACATCAACATAACATATATAGTTCATGACAATCAAATTTATGGATTGACAAAAGGGCAAACATCCCCTACAAGTGAACAAGGAACAAAAACGAAATCCACACCTCATGGTGTCTTGGAAGAACCTGTCAATCCTATGGCTCTGGCATTATCGATGGACTGTGGTTTTGTTGCAAGAACATATTCTGGAGATGTTAATCATATGAAGAAAATATTCTTAGAAGCGATGAAATATAAAGGATTTGCTATTGTTGATGTTTTCCAGCAGTGTGTTTCCTTTAATCCCATCAATACAACCGCATTCTATAGGGAAAGGGTTTATGATTTGCAAGAGGAAGGGCACGATGTAACAAACAAAGAAGCGGCATTTAAGAAATCATTAGAATGGGGTAAAAGAATCCCTATTGGAATATTCTATAAAGTAGAAAAACCGACTTACGAAGACGGTCTGCCTCAAATAAAGGAAAAACCGTTATGCAAGCAAGATATTTCTGATGTAGATGTTGATGATCTCCTAGAGGCTTTTGAGTAAATATATATAAAATACAAAAGATATTCTTTATTTATGTCAGAAGCAAAGAGATTAAATGTTGGTTTATTTTCTTTCACAGGTTGTGAGGGTTGTATGATTACTTTTATAGAGATATTAAATGATAAATTATCCGAGTGGGAGGGAAAAATAAATTTTAAATACGCGAAACTTCTGCAAGAGAATAACACTATGGACGGTTTCGATGTTGTCTTCATAGAAGGTGCCATTTCATCTAAAGAAGAAGAAAACAGAATAAAAGAAATAAGAAAAAAGACAAAATACCTTGTGAGTGTTGGAAGTTGCGCTATATCCGGAGCACCATCAAACCACAGGAATTTTTTTACAGAGGAACAATTAAAGAGAATAGACCCTATATTAAAAAGGAATGATCTTTTCTTGAAAGTGTTTCCTATCTCTAAATTTGTTAAAGTTGACAAAGAAATTAACGGATGTCCCATGATAGATAATATATTTATAGAAACATTAGAAGAATATTTCAAAGAATTTGGTGTTGACTGATGCACAAAGATATTGACATAACTCTTGATAATTTATGTAAGATAGAAGGGGAGGCAAGTTTAGATATAAAGATTAAAGATAAAAAGGTGGAGAAAGCGGAACTAAAGATTACACAGAATAAAAGATTCTATTCTGAAGCCATAAGAGGAAAGTCATTTAATATGGTACCTCAGACAGTATCGAGAATATGCGGAACCTGCAGTATCTCTCATGTTTTGGCATCTATAAAAGCTATAGAAGATGCGTACAAGATTAAAGTTTCAAAGCAAACTCTAATTCTTAGAGAGCTGGGTATGCTGGGCCAGATGATAAGAGATCATGCCATGCATCTTTATTTGTTTGTTCTTCCGGATATGTTAGGAAAACAATCCGTTTTTGATTTTGATGCAGAACATAAAGAATTAATTCACAAAGCATTCCACATCAAGAATGCAGGAAATTTATTATCTAAATTTTCTGTAGGAAGAGCGGTTCATCCAACAACTGCCATTGTTGGCGGGATTTTAAATGTAGGGGACAAAGAATTAAAGAAAAAAACTCTTGAAGAACTTAAAGAGAACAGAGAGAGTGCGGTTGAATTTGTAAAATATTTTGATAATGAGAATTTTGTGTTCTCCAGAAAAACGAAATATCTGGCACTTCATAATAAAGGTTATGATTTTTCTTCTGGAGATTTGTTAGACACTTCAGGATACAGCATTAAAGTTTGTGATCTGGGAACCCATCTCTCGAATGTGGTTGTTCCTTATGCTCAAAGCGAGGTTTTTGAGTTGGATAAAGAAGAGTATTTTACAGGAGCGTTAGCAAGAATGAATGTCAACAAGAAGTATATTCACAAGAACACAAAAAAAGACCTTTCAAAATTCATTAAGAAATTCCCTTCTGACAATATTTTTGATAATAATCTTGCACAAGCAATAGAACTTGTTCATAGTATGGATACAGCTATTGATTTATTAGAGAGTAATGATTTTAAGAAAGAAGAACCTAAGAAAGTGAATACTGGAAAGAAAGTTTCTGGTGTTGGTGTAATTGAAGCGCCAAGAGGAACATTATATTATCATATAGATATCGATGAAAAAGGAAAAGTTATAGATGGCGATCTTGTTATACCTACTGCACAAAATCAGGTTAAATTGCACAATGACATCAGAATTTATGTTACTCAGCTGCTTGAAAAGGGCTTTTCTAAAGATAAAATCCAGAAACATATAGAAGCTCTGATAAGAGCTTACGATCCATGTATGAGTTGTGGAAGTAATTTCTTAAGGGTAAATTGGTTATAACAACCTTGAGAAATTTTACAATCGGACCAATATAAGAAAGATTGGAAATAATTTCTTAAGAATTAACTGGTACGATTAATAGAGAAATCAACAGATAATGTTTTAACCAGCCAGTTTAAAGCCTTTCTTTCTGTGTAATTGAAAGGTATAGCATATATTCTTATTGATTCTATTAAGCCGACTTTTTTCATTAATTTCAGATTTTGAGCTATGTCGAAGTCATGCATTGTATGAATCTGGTTAGTTATCAACTCATTAACATCATTTAAAATTATTGGAGTTTCTATTCCTTCTGCAACATCTATTATTATCGGATTTTCCCCTAATTCTGTTAGATCTTCATTTGGATCAATGTGAACGAAATCAATTTCCGGAAATTTTTTTTTCAGCTTTGGCAGGATCCTTATGATTAATGAATCTTTCTCCAAAAGTTCATTTCCAAAAACGAATATTGTTTTGTTCATACAAATATTTAATAAAAAAGATGTATTTAAAGAATATGTCTTTTAGGTATTTTTTATTCGTAATAAAAGGTGTTGTTCAGGGTGTTGGATTCAGACCTTTTGTCTACAATTCCGCTTTAAAAGAAAATATAAAAGGTTATGTCCTTAATGAAGGTTCTTATGTTAAAATAATAAGTTCTGATAAAGAAAAAATGTTGAAAATATTATCAAAACCTCCAAAAATGGCTAAGATTGAAAGTATCAATATAAAAGAAATTTTTTTAAAAGAAGAGTTTGAGGATTTTAAAATTAAAAAAAGCGAAACAAAAAAAGGGAATTTGGAGGAAAATCCTCCAGATTATTATATGTGTGATGAATGTTTTGAGGATTTCAAAGAAGAGAAGAATAAAAGGCACAATTATGAGTTTACTACTTGTACTAATTGCGGTCCTCGTTATTCTATTATATATAAAGCTCCTTTTGACAGAGAAAACACTTCTATGAATGTTTTTGAATTATGTGATTCCTGTAAAGAAGAATTCATAAATCCAAGAGACAGAAGATATCATGCTCAGACAATCTCTTGTCCTGAATGCGGTCCAAAGGTAAGATTGTATTTCAGAGATAAAATAATAGGCGGAATAAAAGAATGTGTCGAATTAATTAAAAACGACAAGATTGTTGCAATAAAAGGTGTTGGAGGATTTCATCTGGTTTGCAACACTAAAAAAGAGGTTGTTGATAAGCTAAGAAAGAAGACAAAAAGAAAGAGAAAACCTTACGCTTTGATGTTTAAAAATCTCGATAGCTTGAAAAGATATGTTTATGTATCTGATAAAGACCAAAAAGTTCTAGAGAGTTATGAGCGACCAATATTAGTATTGAAAAAGAAAAAAGATTATTTAAAAGAGATATCTGAACTGGACACAATTGGTTGTATGCTTCCGTATACGCCTTTACACTATCTAATATTTCAAGAAATAAATGAACCGTTGGTTTTTACCTCTTCTAATATTTCCGGCAATCCTATAAGTTCAAGAAAAGAAGAACAATTTGTTGATTATGTTTTAGATTTTAATAGAGAAATAATAAACCCGATAGATGATTCTGTTATTAAAAGTTTTGGGGATTATCATCTGATAATAAGGAGGGGTAGAGGTTTTGTCCCTTTATTGTTCAGAACAAAAATTACATATAAGAATATATTAGCAATTGGCGGAGACAATAATAATACTATTGGTTTATACCATAAAGGAAAAATTTTGATATCTGAACACCTTGGAGATTTGAAAGATTATGAGTCATTCTTAAGATTCAAGAAAAAAGTCAAAGAATATATGAGTAAAGTTAAAATTGACTATATTCTTTGTGATTCAAATCCGAATTATATATCAAGAAATTATGCTTTAGATATCTCAGAAAAAAACAAAATTGAATTAATAGAGATCCAACACCATCTAGCTCATTCTTATTCTGTTGCTCTTGAACAAAATCTTGAAGACTTCATATCCATAACTTCAGATGGTTCGGGCTATGGTTTAGATGGAACTATCTGGGGGGGAGAAGTCTTCTATAAAACTAAGAGAGTGGGCCATTTAGAGGAACAGCCATTAATAGGTGGGGAGTTAGCAATTAAAGAACCAAAATATATGGCATTTGGGATTCTTTCAAAATTCTTGAACAATAAAGAGTTAAAAAATAAATTCAAAGAAATGGATATTGATACACATCTAAATAAAGAACATATGAAAACAACAAGTTGCGGGCGGATATTGGATGCTGTTTCCTATATATTAGGATTCTGCTCCTACAGAGATTATCAGGGAAGGCCGGCAATGCTTCTCGAAAGCAATACTCCCGATATTGAAATAGAAGATTTTAAGAAAAGCAGATATTATATGAAACCATTAATTGAAGATAATGTTTTGATGACTACTCCTTTAATTAAGTTTATTTTCGAAAATATTGATATTAAAGATAAAAAAGATAAAGGAATGCTGGCGTATTGCGCTCAATTGTATTTAGCGGAAGGTTTATACGAGATCGCGAACAATATTAATAAAACAAAAAACAGGAAAATGATTTTTTCGGGGGGGTGCGCTTATAACAGAATTATGAGTTCTTTTATGCTGGAGAAAGGAGTTTTATTAAACGAGAAATATCCTTCCGGAGACGGTGGCTTAAGTTTTGGACAGATTGGGTATTGGTTGATGAACAAGTCAGAATAAAATTGGGGCGAAAAAATAAAAAACCTAAACATATTTTTCAAGAAGTGAGTGGTAGACGCGGTAACTTTTGTGTGTTTGTTTGAACATAAAGTCAAAGTAATTTTTTTGATTTGGGTAGTCGAGGGATTTTTTGATAGCGTTATAGTAAGCTCTTCTGTTTTCTTTAAAAATTATTATTGGAAGATAATTGCCCGCCAGTAATATTCTGTTCATTAACAACCTTCCTGTTCTTCCGTTTGCGTCCTCAAAAGGGTGAATGCGCTCATATCTTAAATGAAATTCAAAAGCCAAAATAAATGGGTGTAGCACTTTCTTATTCTCATGATACCATTTTAGCAAATTCTTAAGGCTTTCTTCTATTACTTCTGGTTCATATGTGGCACTATCATTCACAACTACAGGTATTTTTCTAAATCCGCGAGGGTATGGTAAACCATTCTGCATTAACAACCCTTTTGTCAATATGTTGTACAATCGTTTCATTGAATTTATGTTAAAGTTAAAGCTCTCAATTAAATAAATCAAAGCACTCTCGGAATTGAAAACCTCTTTTACTTCATTTCTGTTAAAGTATTCTGTCTTTCTTTCTTCTATTATATTCTCTACTTCTTTCTCAGGTATTTTGCTTCCCTCGATATTGTTAGAATTGAAAATGAATTTCTTGGAAAATTCCTTTAAAAACAGATTTTTAAGATTTTTCGATTCGATTAAATTTTGAAGAAAAATATTCTTTCTTTCTATATCCTCAATCAACTCTGGATTAAAGGTGTATTTTTCTAGTTTTTCAAAAGAATACTTTTTTAATTCAAATTCTTTATGAGTGAAAAAATCTATATACTCGCCCAATAATTCTTTTGGGTCTTTGATAGGTCTGGTACTTCCAATATACTTTCGTATCTTTTTCCATTGGTTGTTGATTTTTACAGACTTCGTTAAGTAATATTTATTCTTTTGTGATTCTATGAACAACATACTATATGTTTGTATGCCTATTTATTTAAAGTTTTTTGTCCACCTAATTGTATATCCTATTGGTATTGAAAATAATAAATATTAATGTGTTTTGTCCACCAAAAATGCATAAATCTTGGGGTGTTTTGTCCACCTTTTTTCCTAACACACCATAATGTCTTCTCCGCCAAACATATTCGCAAATAAAGAAAGCAATTTTGACATCCAGTTGCATCCTAACTGCCCTATTCCGTGCGAGGCTCTTGTAAAGATGTATATTATCAAACCCGCAATAATAATTGCAAGTGCTAAACCTATTATAATTTTTCCTGATGTGAATATAAATTCTGACGCTCCCTTTCTATTTTTAAATTTTGAACCCATAGTCTCAAATCCCGATGAACGGCTTAAGTTTCGCTATTGCAAAAACCAGCAAGACTATTGCAAAAGCGATTCCCATTATTATCTTTATAATCACAAGATTATCCATAAAACGAACCTCTTTATATACTATACTCTTTTTATTATCTTTTAAGTTCTCTGATTTTTTAATATAACTATAAATATAACTTAACTCATATAAAATAGTATGGGTTTGATTTCTTACTTAAATAAAAAAAGAAAGGGCGATTTTGGGGCAGGTATAAACACAATGCTCCTTCTCTTCCTGGGTTTCTTAGTTCTTGTCTTAATAGGGGTATTAATATTCAAATGGAAGGGTTCTGGTATAGAAGCCACTGACAGTTTCAGTCAAACCGCCAACAACATGATTGAAAGCATGAAGGGAAGGTTGTAAGCATATGTTTGAATTTGTAAAATACTCAACCAAGAGAAAAGGATTTACAGAAGGTGTTAAGATAGTCGCTTTTATCCTTCTTGTTGTTGTTATTGTGATAATATTGATAGTGATTGCAAACAAGATCTTAAACCAAGGCGGAGAGCAGGGCGCCAACATAATATCAAGTTCTAGTGAATGTATAGGAAATCTGATAACAGGAGAAGGGTGCAATAAATGAGAAAAGGGATGTCGGAAGGAGTTAGAATTATGATAGTTGTCTTAATAGCCGCAATACTTGCTGCTTTGCTTGCGTATTTCTTGGTTTATGTAAAGGAAAAGGAAGAAAGCAGTGGAATTGTGGATAATCCTGTTAAGGCTGCTGTTGAATTAAAGAAATGCAAGATTACATGCAATACAAACTGTGTTACTCAGTTAAATGCGGATTTTGAAGCATGCTATAAAGCATGTGTTGAGGGGTGTAACGGCAATGCAGACAGCAATAATCAAGCATCCAATAATGGCAATACAGGGGAGAATGCAAAAACAACATAATTGGTGTGTTTTTATGGATATTAAAAAACAAAAAAAGGGTTTTTCTCCTATTATCGGGGCTATAGCCGGTCTTTTAATAACAATGATAGTTCTTGTTGTTGCATATAAACTTATTGTTGCCGGTGCATCAAAAATGCCTGTTGTAGCGAATCTGGTTAAAAACGCATTATGTAAAGGAGATTATATAAAATATTTAAGTTTGTGCAAGTGAAGAATATGGATCAGAAATCTGTTTTTATAACTATAGCAATACTTATTGTTGTTGCACTTTCCGGTACTGCGTCATACTCGTTCATAAAAAGAAGTTCCTGCTCAGATATAAATGCTATTACTGCTTTTTTGGGAAACCAGATGAGAGTCAATATGATTTATGTTGCTGCCTCAAATTCAGCAGTTCAAAAATTCAATATACCCAAAAGCTACTCTATAGAGTTCAACAAAACGCACCTGATAGTGGAATATACAGGATTCTGCAAGATCTCTGAAAAGAGGTTTGTGTTGAGGCACGATCTTCAGGGTGTCAAAGACAGCAGTTCAAGTTCAAGTTCAATATGTATAGCTTCATCAATAAACAACTGCAAGAAGAATTTGGAAATATGCAATAGTGGTGAAGAATGTTGCACCACAAAGCAAATAACCTGTGGCAATGGAAAAGCATAAATAGGATATGTGATAAATATGGCGGACTTTCCAGAGATTTTTAAATCGATATTTTATATTATCCTGCTTATCACAATGTTTGTTGTGGGATACAGCTCAAGTGCGAAATTCCATAAGACCGTATATAAGATAAATTATGAAGATGCTCTTGAAGACGCGACATTTTTTTATATGTTGTCAGGATCCTGCCTTCTTTATGAAAACAGCAGAGGAGAAAGGGAGCAGTATGTTTTTGATCTGGACAAAATATCTTCAGGAGACAATGGAAGGGTTTCCTGCGAAAATGCTCCAAAAAACAATAACGGAGAGATTCTATTCATTAAAGGAGAGCTAAAAGAGGATTGTATTCCTTTTCTTGGTCCAAACAAAAATGATTTCTTTGAATACAAGATAAAGATAAAGATACCTTATTATTTAACAGATAAAAACTCGAAAAACAGCAACTCGGGATTCCTGGAACAAATATCAGATGATTTAAAGAATGATGCAGACATAAATGGATGCCTGAAAAATTCTCTGAAGGCGGCAAAAAACGACAAAACCAAGAAGGATTTATACCTCACAATTTTATTTACTGATAATGAAGATGTGAAGATCCAAAAGAAAGCTTTTGCTCTGTTAAGATATAAAGAAAAGAAGAAAGAAGGCAATATAGAAAGGGTTGTTTTTAAGGATATTCCTGTTATAGTTGAATACGGATTAAATAAAAAAGGGCAAAAAGAAAATAATGAAGAGAACTACTTTAATGAGCCTATGGGGATGGCTTAAAACAGGTAATAATTATGAAATTTTCAAAAGAAAATAAACGGAAAAAAGGGCTTGTAATGCCATTAGTTGTAATAATTGTTGTCTTTAGTATAGGGATTACTATGTTGCTAGATCCTGTATTGAATATAATATTAAAATCTCATGGAGGGCAAAAAACATTTACTAATAACCTTGGAGAAGTTGATGTTGTTTCTCCTTTGAACAAAATAAACAATCATTTATATGTTTTCTTAAAATCAAATAAGTGCTCAAAAGAACTTGAACTTACGAACAACGAGCTTATAGAGAGATATCTTAATTTATACATAACAGATAAGAATTTCAGAGAAAGTAAAGATCCTCCTTATACAAAAAGCTTTACTGTTGAAAACAAAGGCAAAAAAACAGACATAATTATAGAATCCTGTGTTTATCCATACATCAATTTACTGAGATCCAGCGGCCAGTACAGAGATGTCGGCATTTTTGTTGAAATAGACGGAAAAAAAATAAAACTCACTTCTGAAGATCTGGATATTCCAAAAATTGCTGACTTTCAAAAATCCAGATTGATATTAGCTGGAGGAAAGATTGCCAACATATATATGTATGTTTCGTAAATATAGATATATGGTTCGTTCTTTGACAAGAAAAAGAATAGGAGAGGTTTCCGGGCTATTAGGGCTTCTTGTCATAATAATGGCGATATTACTTCCTTTTTACAGGGCTGTTACCACACTAAATTACGCAAATGAAAGAAATTCCCTGGTTGAGGTAAGTGACAAAGAGTTATGGGCTTTAGATTACCAAAATATACTTCAAACAGAAAAACAGAATTTGTTAAAAACATATACGGAAGATATTATAAAAGACAGTGCAAGGAAGGGAGGAATAAACAGTATAACTCTTAAAAAATCGCCTCATGTGAAGAAAGGAGAATTTAAAGGAGTGTGTTCCCTTACATACCACTACCCTCCTCTGACTGTTTTTAATGAGTATGGAAATTGCGAACAGAAAGGAGACTCTTTTTTCCTGATGTGGTCTTTTATACCCCCAAAAGATATAATTGAAGGGACTTTATTCTATCAAATTCCGGAAAAACACCACATACAAAAAGACATACTTATAGACAAAGACAATGAACACACAATAAATGTAAAGCCAATTAATACATTCAGGAATCCTGTTGATTACTCCATAACTATTTTTCTTCATGTTATAGACGACACAGTGGTGAGATTTAAGACTGACGGCTGCGAGTTTAGAGAGACGAAAGAAGAAAACAAAAAGGTTATACAGGATCAAAAGGATGAGCATAATCGTGCCGTTGACACTAATTCGAATAATGCTGATAACATAAAGACAAGAAATGGAGTATATACATTTATTTTGACTAAAGTGTCAAACAAAGGTTGTAAGATTACTTTCAAGACTGACGGCGGGAAAGTTTTAATAAAAGATATAGTTACTATGCCTTTCAAATACACAACTGAAGAGGATCTATTAAATCCCAAGAATGAAAACAATGAAGAAAATAAAGACAGCAATAAAGCAACAGGAAAATCTGTTGCTGACAGCTTGAAAAACAAAGCACAAAGCGAGATAGACAAATATAAAAACTCCATTAAAAACTGCAAGCTTGACGAAATAGGTATGAATGCATTAGGTAATTATCTCAGAAACAGTAATATAGGTATAGCAGAATTAGATTCTCTTCTCCAAAAACTTGACGGAAAAGACATAAATGAGCTGAAAAAATTCATGGAGAATGGAGACACATTGGGATTTGTGGACACACTCTCAAAAAGCACAGGGAAGAATTATAAAGAGGTGTTAAGTGATATAAAATGGGTATCCGAGATAATGGAGAAAGAAAACCTGAACACACAGGATGTAAAAGAGATAATCAAAAAAGCAAAAAAAAGCGGACTATTAGATAAGCTTGATGATGATATATCTGAAGC
>CAZKIC010000002.1:0-1491 GCA_964552785.1 uncultured archaeon | reverse complement strand
TATCTGAAGCTATTTACAAAAAAAAATCAACTGAGTTAACCAACAATGAAAGAATAAATCTCAAGAAGGCCGAGAATCTTCTTAAGAAAATAAATGAAAGAAGAAAAAACGGATACACGACAGATGAGGTTGTAAAGACTATTGATGACATAGTTGCACAGTCTGAAGTTTTTGATATAAACAGAGGAGACCAGCTGAAAGAAATAAGCGAATATGTAAACACAGAAAACTTAAATATGTTTGAAATATATTCTATAGGTAAAGATATTTATGGTTCGGATGATGTTGTTTCAACATTGCTAAAACATAAAAGGGCGATCATAAAATCTGGAACTGATTTAGATACATATGTCAGCACCCTTGAAGCCTTGTATGATGGAGATTTTGATGAGAAAGACATAATACAGCTTTCAAGAATCGCAAAAGCAGAAGGTATATTCAGTCCAGACTCAATCTCTACGATAATAGAATTAAAGAATTCTGATCTTACAAGTATGAAAGGTTTAAGGAACTCATTAGCACTTCTGAACAAAATGGGTATTGATGATCTTGGTTTTGCTAAAGAACTTTCAGATGTTTTTAAAAGCTATGATCTGCTTAATTCTGGAGATCCTTTGGGTGCTTACAAAAGCCTTGTTGATTCCGGAGTATTAAAAGGACTACATGAGAAAGTAGCTGAATATTTCTCAACAGAATCAGTAGATCTATTGAGCACAGACTATACTGGTATGTATCAAGGAACTCCATTCGAAAATTTTGTGCAAGGTATGGGCGGAATGAACATGATTGTCGGGGCTTATTGTGCTGCAACAGCGGACAGCTGGAGCGACAGATTAGGAGGTATAAGCCAAATAATCGGAGACAAAGGATGGCTTGGAAAGAACATAAAAGACCTTAATGATAAAATAAAGAAACTCAAGAAGTTCGAGAAAATTGCAAAAAAAATATCAAAAGGAAATCTTGAAGGTTCTGATCTTCTGGATATAAGTGAGATGATACCGGGAGACTTTAAAGGTGCAAAATACTTAAAAGGAAATATAGATCTGTTAAAATTAAGGAACGGCCAGATAGTTGTAAATCAAGACAAAGTTAAAGACATTATAGGATCAAAGATAGGAAATGAGTATGTTGAGAAAGCTCTAAAAGGGGTTTCATTTGACGGAAAGAACTTTGTTGTTGATGAAAGTTATCTGAAGAATATGGCTTTCGATGCTGCGAAACAAAAAGTTTCCGATAAACTAAAATATCTTGACTATAAAGACGGAAAGGTTAGTCTGAATAAAGACGAGATGAAGGATTTGCTCGGTAAAGATATTGACAATAAATATCTTGAGAAAGCTTTTGATTCCATTTCTTTTGACGGTAATAAAATAACTGTTGATAAAGACGAGCTTGAAAAAGCCGCTTGGGATGCTGCGAAAGAAAAGGGAGAAGAGAAACTAAAATATCTTGACTATAAAGACGGAAAGGTTAGTCTGAATAAAGACGAGA
>CAZKIC010000001.1:0-27858 GCA_964552785.1 uncultured archaeon | reverse complement strand
GGGAATTACACAGGAATAATTTATTTGAGGGGAGAATCTCTGGTAAACGGAACTGTTGTGGATTACTATCTTGACAACAAGGTTTCAAAAATTCCTCTAGAGAATGTTTCTGTCAAATTCAAGACAGGAAGCAATACAGAGTATTCAACAACAACTCTTTCGGACGGAACATTTAGTATTTATGTTAGGAGCGGGGAGAATTACACTATTGATTTTGAGCATACACAGTATAATAAGAACACCACAACTTTAAGTTCAACATCAGGGACAAATGATATAGGAGATATCTTGATGAAAGGTAAGGCAACAATAGACGGCAATCTGAAGGAGTTTGTTAAAGCGGGAGTTACAAAGATTGGAGCAGTTCAGATAAGAAATGCTTCTGTTGTTGTTAGAGATGTAACAAATGACAATATCTACATTACCTCTACAGACAGCAATGGAGATTATAGTATAGCCATACCTTCTGGTGTTGAATATAATTTAAATTTCTCAAAAGCCGGATACATACCAAGAGTCTATGATAATGGCGGTGTTAATTATACCTCAACTATAGGCCACAATACATTGAATGGAGAATTGTACGGAAGCACCAGGGTTTTCATAAATATCATAGATGAGTATAATCTGGATAGACTGGCGGATGTGGATGTCGATCTTAAATCCTACGGAAGCAACACAACCCTTTATAGTTTTAAAACAAATTCTTCAGGATCTTTTGATTTGAATGTTTCTTTAACATCTGGTTATTATTTAAGCATGTCTAAATCAGGATACCAGAATAATGTAACAACAAATTATTCAAAAGACTACAACCTTGTTAATTTCGATATCAAAATGAGAGGAAGCACTTATATATATGGATACGTTATTGACAAAAAAACATATCATTTTATAGAGGATGCAACTGTCCAGGTTCTTTCTTTGTCCTCTGATGATGTCTTATATTCGCAGGTAACCCAAAACGGCAATTTCTCTATGTATATTGATGGAACACTAACATTTAGAGTTCAGGCTAAAAGAGATGGTTATCAGACTGTTGTGAAAGATAATTCAATGAATGGATACAATTCTGATCATGGCTTTACGGGCGATGATGCATTCTATCTTGAGGCGATGTTCCATACACATGTTAATGATTCTTTAAACGGCTGGCCTATTAAGAATGCACTTGTTCAAATATTTCAGTATAATGAAAGCGCGCAGTCAAATGGAAATTATGTTTTGAGTTACAAACTCAATGAGACCAAACTTAATGTTACAGTTAATTGTTCTGGTTATAGTGGCCCAAATATCTATGTTAATTATACATTATCATCTTGCTCGTCTGCACAGGCTTATGAGAATATATGCAATTTCTCAGCTAACATCAGTTCAGGAGAAAGCGCTTTGTTTGTAAGGACACCAACAGGGACATATAATTATGTGATAAACGGAAGTCAAGGTGGGTGTGTAACTGATTCAGGAACATATTCAGGAATTGTAGCAGGTACAACCAATTATCGTGTTTTTAATTTACCAGCCATAACATTTACAGTTCATACAACAGCAAACGGAGGAAATGCTCAAGGGGTAAATGTTACTCTATGGAATGGTCCTGTGGGAAGTACTATAGCAACCACTGCTTTAGGAACATTAATGACAGGACTTACAGACGTTAATGGGAATATAAATTGGAGCAATGTTATTCCTGGGTCTTATAATCTGACCGCTAATCATTCTTCTTATGAAAACAGAACCATGGTTGTTGTTATTGGCGAAACCGATTCAAGCCCGACACAAAGCATACAAATGGACGACACTTCAAGCCCGACATACACAAATTACGGAGACAATTCTTCGGGGGCTGTTGATGAAGGAGAAATAGTTTTAATATATTCATATTGGACGGACACTCATTTAGAGAATGCTACGTTGTATACAAACAAAACAGGCTCCTATACTGCTGAGAACACAGTAACTTCAATGAATGCGCCTTCGGACTGGGCTAACTTTACTTTCAATACACAAGGGTATGAGGGAAAAGACATAGGTTTCTATGTGATAGGGAGGGATACATACGGGAATACAAATCAGACTAATACAAGAGTGTTCCATGTGAATGATATAACAACCCCTAATTACACAAATGTCTATCCTGCTAATGAAAGCACAGTTACAGGATCAACAGTTTTGCTGGCTGTTACTGCAACAGAGCAAGTTAATTTAAGTATTACTTATTACAACGGAACATCATACAATGCAGCAAATTCTTCGTTCTCAACAAATATATCTTTAGAATTAACTTTACAATCTGGCTCTTATCGCTGGAATTTCACAATATGTGACAGAGAAGGAAACTGTAATGTCTCATCAGAGTTCTATAATTTTACATTTGACGAAGGAGGAATGATTATAGAAGTAAAGGATACAGACAATCTTTATGTCGAAGATGGTGTGAATGTTACAATATCCAATTCCTCTTTTTCACAATCCAAGAACACAGTAAATGGTAAGGTATCTTTTTCAGGACTGCAGGACGGAAGTTATAATGTTGTTGTTAATGGATCTTCAGTTGGTTACGGAATTAATAACAGCGAGAGTTGTTCGCATTCATCTCCGACACAAACCTGTCTGATAACTGTTAATATAACATATTTATGGGTTAATGTTACTAATGCAACATTCGAGGCGATACAGAACGCAAATGTAACTGTGTATACGGGTATAATGGGTGCAAGTTCTGTTGTGACCAATGCTTCAGGAGATCCTTTAACAGGTCTTACGAATTCTAATGGTATGATAATGTTTAGGGCAGTTCCTTCTGGAACTTATAATGTTACTGTCAATGCGACAAATGCAATAGGAATAAAAACAAATTCAATAAATTATACTGCATTTAATGTTCAGGCAGGGCAGAACAATTCTGTCTGGCTTGATCCTCCTTCGTACCCATCTTATAATGTGTATATTCATCTTACCAATTATACAGGATCTTCTTTGGGTGGAAATATAACTGTTGTTGCGACCGCTTACGATATATATTCTGAGGTTATGTTTATAGGAGATACAAGGACCATAAACGGGAAGATACTGAGTGTAACAGGAATAAATCAGACTTCTGCAAACATAAGTGTCGGATCAGATACAGAGTTTGTTGATTTAGGAGATACTAAAGAGATAGGAAATTCCGGTATATTTGTAACTATTGCAGATCTTCAATATTTTGATGATTCTGGATCAAGATTTGTTTCTTTAAGTGCTTATACAAATGAATCTTCTTCATATACAAATCTGACGAATTCAACAGGGTGGGTTGTTTTTGAGAATCTTCCTTCTGCATTCTATCATTTTTCTGTAAAAGGAGGGGAGATGGGTTATGCCAATTATCTGGATGGACGAGCTATAGGATATATTATTGTAGGAGAGGATTATACTGACAGCAACGGAGATGCTTTCATAAGAGTCAATGGTCTTTCAAATTATTATGTTTCTATTTTTGCGGAAGGATACAGCAGTTACGATTCTTATGACGATTCTCTATATTTTAATGGAACGCATTATGACAATTACAATCAGAACACAAGAGGGGTTTATGGAAGTTTCAAGGTTTCATTGACAGGAACTGCTGTTGTTTCAGGACATGTTTATGACAAATATTTCGTAACAACAGGAGATCCAAGATATAATGTTTCGTATGCAACAATAAAATTAAAGCATAATGGAGACACAAGGTATTCTGTAACAACAGATGCAAATGGAACTTTCTATTTCAATGTGAGTCCTTATTCGCAAGATTCTGTTGTTGGAAGTCCGACAACTATCACGTATAATATAGAGGTGTCAAAACAAGGGTATTTAGATACTGTAGAGACAACTACATTGTCGGAGGGAGAAATCCATAAAGTTAGAGGCGGAGAAGTTCCTATGACTGGAAGCGGAACATTTTCAGGAAATCTTTATAATATAATGACAAACCAATTGTTAGATTCTTCATTGTATCCAGGAACTGTAAGCACTGTTGATGATAATCTCAACACAATGTATAAAGGATCTCACAACAACGGCCAATTCAATATTATTATTAATCCGTATTATCAGCCTTATAATGTTTCAATTGCTGTTGTTAACTTTGAGGAGATGTCAGATAATTCTTCATTCAGCGGAACCACTTCAAAGGATTACTATTTATATCCAAAAGGGTGGGGATACAAGACAATAAGGTTTGTTGACGAAAATGGGAATTATGTCGAAGGAGTTAATGTTTTGATAGACAACGGCGTTGATTATGATGTAAATCTTACATTGAGCAGTCCGTCTGTTGTTTCAGAGTTCTTCAGGGATCTTACCTATGATGTCACAGTCATAGGAGGAAACAAGGGTTATGACAACTTTACAACAACTTATACAATAAGTCCTGGTGAGAACACAACAGAAAATATAATTATAAACACAACAAGATTAAACATAACACTCATAGATCAGTTAAACCAATATGTTGACGGCATCTCTTTAAGCATAAATGGACCGGTTTCAAGAACAAATACCACACAAAACGGTTCTGTTTTGTTCTCTATTCTTCCTTTAGGAGATTACAACATAACATTCAATAATCTTCCAGAATATCTTGGGGCTTCATCAAGCAATGTCTCAATTATCAATGCTGGAGAGATTACATTAAAGACAATATATGTTAATGACACCAAATACTTAGTTAATATAACAAATGCAACAGGAAATGATATAGAGGGTGTTAATGTATCCCTTAATAATGTTTACAATGTAACCGATCCTGGTGTTTTGTTTACTCATGTAATTCCTGGAAATTATATATTATGGATCAATAATTCAAATATAACAAGACAGGGATACCTGCCGATAGTTAATACAACAGAATTAAATATTACTGTTGTGAGAGGTCGTGACCAAACAAATGGAAATAATAAGACTTTTGTTGTTAATTCAAGCGAAGGTCTGGGTATTTTTGAGATACATATTTCTAATGGAATCTCTGGGGCAACAGCTATATTAAGAAATGAAACAAATCACACTATAAACTCATCATCTTATTATGATTACTCTTCCAACAATATATATCTTGTTTATAATATATCCGTATATCCGAACAATGTTTCAATAAAGGTTGACAAGAGCGGACAGAATTCTTTTATTACGGGGATGTATGCTTTGTCAAGCAAGGAAGTTGAATATATAGAGGTTGATTGGCCTGCCGGAACATCTAGTGGTTGTTCTAATTGCGGAGGAGGTTCCAGTTCTAGCCGGAGTACCGGAGGAAGTACAGGAGGCATGTCATCATCCACCTCCGGAATAGTGACAGCGCCTCTTTTAACATATAGTTCATTGCGTATTTTAGACAACACAGTTTATTTGTCAAAAGGAGCTTGTTCTGATTATTATGTGAGTGTTGAAAATGATGGAACAGAAACACTTAACAATCTAAAGATTATGGATTCGCAATTTCCTGAGTTTAATATACGTGGTTTAGACAGTATTGATTCTTTATCTCCGGGAGAAACAGGAACTCTGAGAATGAATGTCTGTCCGAAAGAATTGTTCATAGAAACAGTTTATGATGTTGGAGTAAGGATACAGTCAGACGAAAAAACATTCACAGAGTTGTTTGTTTTTGAACTTGACAATTCTGAATATGACTCTTTAATGTCAAGGTATACCTCTTTGAACAGTATATTAACTTCGATGGATTATGAAGCCCTGCCTGATTATAAAAGATTATTTTATGATGATGCTAAGAGAGTTTTGGGTGAGGCTTACAACGCCATTGAGAATGGAAATTATGAGCTTTCAAGACAGAAACTGAATGATGCAAATGCACTTATCGCCAAGATTCAGGAAGAAGAGATTCAACAAGGTTTAGCGTGGTATTGGTATTTATTGTTTATTGTGTTGTTGGCTGTAGTTGTTGCGTCTTTCTTTATGTACAGAAGCAAGATTTCATCTAATGGTTATCCGATAAAGCCAACCGTTTCTGGCGCGTCTCCAGCTTTTGTTGGAGCGCGTCAGGAATTACCTAAGATGCAGAAACAAGGTCCTTTAGACAGTATTAAGAGCAGATTGAGCCAGACTGTAGAGGCTCTCGAGGAAAAAGTTGAGAAGGATTATGCATACTTCGCAAACAAAGTCAGTGATGATAGCTATGTTTCTGATATTGTAAAGGTTATAGAAGGAGTTCCTTTAAGATGTACGAAATGCGGATCCAGGATTTTGGAAGGTACATGTAGTGGTTGCGGAGCGAATTTCTAGATGAATCCTTTTAGACTTGTGGTTTTTGGTTTGATATATTCTTTGAAAAGTTCTTTTATTTTTTCATCTGATTTTTCTATGAATTCATAATCTGAAGGCAATAAATTTCTGTAACGTCTTTCTTTGTATCTGGCGTCCATTAGAACTATAACCCCTTTATCTTTTTCTGACCTTATACACCTACCCATTGCTTGTATTGCTTTGTTCATTGCAGGGTATGTGTATCCATATTCCCAACCTTTCTTAAATTTGTTTTGATAGTAATCTATCAAGGATTTTGTCAACAGATCCGGACGGTCTAAAGGCAGACCTACCAATATTACTCCATTCATCCATTCTCCTTTAAAGTCAACACCTTCCGAGAAATTAGCCCCAACAACAGCCATTAGTATACCTCCGCCGTTTTCAGAGGCTTTCTTGAAATCTTCCATCAATTTGTTCTTTTGCTCTGTTGTCGAACCCTGTATCTCAATGAATAGATGTTTATTTACTTTCTCTCTTATCAGTCTCAAAATTTCATCTCTTATATAATAAGAAGGAAAGAATACACCTATATTTCCTGGTATGATCTCAGATAGTTTGATTAATTCTTCAGAAATGTTTTTATATTCTTCTTCGTTTCTCATACTGAATTTTGTTGTAACATTATCCAATATTATTGATATTTTGTTTTCTTTTGGAAACGGGCTTTTTAATTGCAACTTTGCCGGGTTTGGTATCTGCAACAGGTCGGAATACATTTCCAACGGCAATAATGTTGCAGACATACATACCGAAGAATGCACTTCTTCAAAAACATCTTTTGTTATAATAGATGGATCTAAACACTCTAAAGACAATTTAAAACCTTTTTCATCTAGATTTACAAGTCTTACTAGAGAAGAATCTTCCTCAGACCATAGTTCAAGGAATGTTGTCAACCCAGATACAAAGGATCTCTCCTTTTTTTCATGTATGATATCGCTGTAGGAGTATAGTTCGTCCAGCAAATCGTTGTATGGAATATATTTATTTACTGTTTCAGTAAAGTCTGTTTTTTCAACTAAGAATTCTCCATTGATCTTCATATTGTTTTTATTTCTGAATTTTTTCATAAGATCTTTGTTTATTGAATCGAGCAGTTTTGAGATATTTTTGTTGTAATCCTTTAATTCTTCTTTTACGCGGTTGATTTGATAGAATGATGTTCTTGATGAGAATAGAGATCTTGCTCTTGATGGAAGATTGTGGGCTTCATCAACTATTAGTATTATATCATCTAATTTTGTGTTTAGTCTCTTAAGAAAGTGCTCCCTTATTCTCGGGCTGAATATATGATAATAATCCGCTACTATCACATCTGTTTTCTTGCCTAATTCCACGTTTATCTCATACGGACAGAATTTATATGACCTCTCTTTTAAATCTTCACCATATAGAGCCTGATTGTGTAATTCTTTTAGTAATATGTCTGCTTCCGGAGTTGTTTTTTTATCCTTGTAAGTTTTATTGTAGAATGGACAGGTTTTGTTTTCTCTATGATGTTTGCAGAACGCATTAAAATCTGTTGAACTCAACAAAGATACATCCATGTTGCACATCTTTTGTCTGCCCAAGAAATCTGTTATCGATATTCTTGTGTTCCATCTATTGTTTATACTTTTAATTGTGTCTATGACTATTTTGTGCTGTTGGTGTCTTGGAGTTACGAAAACAATTCTTTTTTTGTTTCTTAAAGAGTATTGTAGTGCAGGCACTAATGCAGCCACGGTTTTTCCTATGCCTGTTGGCGCATGGACAAGAAGATGCCTTTTATTCTCAATAATGTCTTTTGCTATTTTTATGAATGAGTCCTGGCCTTTTCTTATTTCATCATATGGAAAATATTCGTTCATGTTGTTTGTTTTTCTGGTCATTATTCTTAATTAATTTGTATGTTTTATATAGTTAATTGGTGTGGTGTGCCGATATAAGCTTTAAAAATCTTTCTATGGCTAATAATAGTTATGGAAGGGAATTATATTTTTAAGGAATTTGAGTATAATGTTCGGAAGTTGGGAGATCCTTTCGGCCACTGGATTGCACTTTCAAAAGAAAATGCGGATGGCATTGTGGAGGTTTATCTTTCTGATGTGCCCGGAAGAGAAAAGATGATTGAAAGATACGGTTTGGGAGACATTGAATTTCCTTGCGACGGTAATGTGTATGTTGACAGAGGTAAAGTTTTAGTCTTTAATCTTTCTGCAGATCGTACAGGACTGGAGGATGTTTATAAGTCAATTATATCTAAAGCTTCCGGAGATGTATTTAATACACTCAAACAAAACGGCATTAATATTAAAGGTTATTTTGTGATTTTGAGAGACAGAGAAATTACAAGAAAAGAAGTTGAATCTTGTTTGAGGTATGGTGCATCCCAATTGATTTTAGGCTGATCCTTGTTATTCTACATATCTGAAATCTTTTGTTATGTTAGTCCAACGATTTCATATATTCTTGTACTTTGATGAGGTCTTCTCCAGAAAGTTTCTTTCCTGCCATGAAGTCTTTGTAAAGCTGTTCTGCTTCTTCCAAAGCTTTCTTTTTGTCTTCTTTTGATGGTTTGTATTCCTTTTGTTTTATTATTTTTTCGCTTTTTCTCTTTGAAGCTCTGCTACTTGTTTTCGCTTTTTTCTTTTCTTTTCTGAAAGCTTCAATCTTGTCTTTCTTTTCTTCTATTTGTTTTTTATGTTTTGTGAGTTCATCCATCAATTCCATCAATTTTTTGTGGAATTTCTCCCCTTCTTCAGATTTTTCTTTTATTAAATCATGTAATTTGTCTGCTTCTTTTTTAACTTGCTCTATTTTCTCATTGTCTATTTTTAAGAATCTTTTTATCCGTTCTATGTCTGCTGTGTCTTTTATTTTTTTTTCGATTTCTTCAATTTTCTTGCGAATGTTCTCGTCTTGTTTTATGGAAAGAACTTCTGTCTGAACTTTCCATTCAAGTCGTCTCAATTCTTTTTTTAAGAAAGCGAAAGAGTTCTTTGATTTCTCGGTTATTCCTTTTTCTTTCAGAAGCTTTTCAAGTTTTTTTGTGTTTCTTTCTATTTTAGATCTTAATATAGCCACTTCTTTGTTTAATTCGTCTCTTTTTGGTTTTAGTTCTTTCTTAATCTGTTCAATAACTTTATCTCTTTGATTTTTGAGTTCTCTTGTTTTTGATTTTAAAGAATCAAATTTATCAAGAAGCGATTTTATCTCCTTAATTTCTTCATCTGTTAGTTCTACTTTTTTCTCTGTCATGTTTTTTTCACATTTTATTTTTTATAGTCTTTAGATTCATTTTTAGGCTTAAATTTTATAATACTAATGTATATTTGTGTAATATATATAAAAGTTGCGGAATTTATCTATATTGGTGAGGTGTATGACTTTAGTTATAGTAGCAGGAATACCAGGAGTAGGAAAGAGCACAGTAATAAGCAGGGCTTTAGAATTGTCTTCTAAAGATTATAAATTAGTTAATTACGGAACTCTTATGTTCGAGAATGCTAAAGACAAGGGATGGGTAAAGGACAGAGATGAACTGAGGAAATTGCCTCAGGAAAAGCAAAAAGAGAACCAGAAGTTGACTGCAAAGAAAATAGCAGAGATGGCCAGGAATGAGAATATTCTTATAGACAGCCATGCTTCAATTAAAACACCTAAAGGTTTTTTGTCAGGATTTCCGGAATATGTTATCAGTTTATTAAAACCGGATTTGTTTGTTTTGGTTGAGGCGGATGATGAAGAGATATTTAATAGAAGGAATAAGGACAAATCCAGAGTTAGAGATGGAGATTCTTTAGAGGAGATTCATTTACACCAGAACATCAACAGGGCGGTAGCAATGTCTTATTCTGTTTTAACAGGATGTACAGTTAAAGTTATCTATAATCATGACAATGGCCTGGATAAAGCTGCAGAAGAATTATCCAATATTCTCTGAGTTTTTTTTAAATATATATAGAATTAAACTTCAATATATTCATAATTGTTTCTTTGGTGTTGTTATGAATATTTGTATAGATGGTGTTTCCGGAAGTGGTAAGGGAACATTATCCAGAGTTCTTGCCAAGAGACTGAATATGAAGGGACCGTTTTCTGCCGGAGATCTTTTTAGGGAAATGGCAAAGGAAGAAGGAATGTCTTTAGAAGAATTTACGAAATTAGTTAGAAAGGAAGATAAGTATGACATGTACCTGGATGAGAAAATGAGAGAACTTTCATTGAAGTATAATAACGCGGTTTTTGAAGGAAGGATTACGGCTTTTTTTTGCAACTGTTCTTTTAGAGTTTTTTTGGATTGTCCTTTAGATGTGAGGGCTAAAAGGGTTTCTGTCAGAGACAATATTTCTGTTGAAGAAGCAAAAAAGCTTCTGGAATTCAGGGATTCTGAGAATGAAAAAAGATATCATGATTTTTACGGAATAACTTTTGGAGACAAGTCAAGATATGATCTGATTCTAAGTTCTGAGTTTGATTCTCCTGAAGAACTGGCCGGGAAGATTATAAATCGTGTTAAAGGTGACGGATCTAAACATATTCTTAATCAATAATTCATAATGTAATTTTTTATCTCATTTATTATATCTTCTTTTAGTCCTTTCAGGAATTTTATTGTGCCTGCTTTTTCATGCCCCCCTCCTTCAATGTTTCCTTCAGGGAAT
Source organism: uncultured archaeon (assembly GCA_964552785.1). Lineage (GTDB taxonomy): Archaea > EX4484-52 > EX4484-52 > EX4484-52 > CAZKIC01 > CAZKIC01. Next base: position 16,927 of record CAZKIC010000001.1, on the reverse strand, counting down.
TTTTTAATTAGATGTTCTTTTATGCTGAATACGGTTATTCCTTCTAATTCTTCTGAAATTCTTATAGACACGGAGTCGGAACCATAACCAAGAGCTACTGTTTGTTTGTTGCCGTATTCTCTGAATATGACTCCAGTTGCTTTTCCTTGAGGAGGATAGTCGAATTGGCCCGTATATAAATCCGTGTCAAATTCCAATATTTTAATTTTGTTCTTTGTTGTTATAGTTCCGTATTTTTTGAATCTTGCCATTAATATATTAAATTTATTCTTAATCTCTTTATTTAGTTCTTCTATGAATTCTTTGTTTTCTAATAAAGTTGAGATTATGTTGGTTTCAGAGATTGTGCCGAGATTGTATGCATCATAATCTATACATGCTGCTAATGTTTCTATTTCTTCTTTTTTCACTTTATTTAGAATGAAATCAACCTCTTCTCCTTCTGATTTATCCGCTATTAAGCTTATTGCTGCGTAAGTAACTGGATTTTTTAGATGATGTATGAGATTAGCAATTTCTACAGCCATTAAACCTGTAGAGATGTTTTTGTCTAAACCAAGATTGTATGGATTTAAATGCAGGTATAGATAATCATCTACTTCTTTTGAGGGTTTATGGTGGTCTATAACTATTGTTTTTATACTGTGGATGTTTAATCGTTTTAAAGCTAGAATATCTTCATCAGTAGAGCCGTTGTCCAAGATAACAACTAAAGGGGATTTTGAATTAAATCTTTCTTTTGTTTTGTTGATGTTGCTTATATCTTTTAAGGCATCACTGTAAGAATAAAATGGCGATTTCATCGGGTTTTTTGAGATTAAGAATTCGTCCACTTCTTTATATATTTTGAACATGAAGCCTTTAATTGATTCTTCTAAAGCTAATGCGGATATATAGCCATCGGCATCAGCGTGATGTTTCAATATTATAGGTTGTTTATTTATTACGGCTTTTCTTATCTCGAATGCTATTTTTTTTATCAGGGGTTTTAATTTTTGCATGTTATTTGTATTCACTATTAGGAGCTTTTCTTCTGTTTCCGCCAGTATGTCTTTTTCTTTGTTCAGGGCTTCTTCAAAAGTTTTTTTCGAGGCTTCTGTCATCTCGAATATCTCCTTTATGCTGAAGTTTTTTCTTTCATCTCTTGATTCTATTTGAATGGTTGCTTCGACATACATCCCTTCCTGAATTTCAGGGAAAGTTCTTTTTCCAGGACTTGAGAAAGCAGCACAAGTTAATGTTGTTGTTCCGTCCTCTAACTCAAATAATGTCGGCCCTTTTGTTTGTTTTATTTTCTTGACTATTGCTTTTATTTCGTAAGAACCGATTTCTTTGTTTTTGATGTAGTCTAATTTTTTGTAATTCGCCATAATATCACATTAGAATTGAATCTACAGTTTTATTAATATGTGTGTCTTGATCTTAGAAAAGGCTTTGTTGTATTCTTTCTATTCTTTGTGGGTTTCCTATTTTTTGCTCTTCTAATTTTTCTGTTTTAATTCTTGGCAATCCCAATTTTTTGTTAATCTGGTTTGCTCTTTCAATAAACTTCTCATATTTTTCGAGAAAGTCCTTTAATTTAACCCATTGTTCTATTGCGTTATTCACTTCTTGGGATTTTGTCGGCCCCCCTAATGTCTTCCATGCTTCCAGTTCTTTTTTCCCTCTGTCTACATCTCTTTTGTATGTTTTTGTTGTATATCTTTCGTGTTCGAGCAACAGTTCTTTTCTTCTATTGTGTTCTTTTATTATGTGTCTATATACATTTTCAATAGTTTTTCTTGTTGCTGTGTATGTTAATGTATTATTTTCATCGTTATCTAAGTTGCTTATATCAGGAAATATAAAAGATCTAAGGTAATTTATTAATTTCCATTTCTCTTCTCCTTTATTTTTCTTTAAGTCTTGATAAACTTCATTTAATGCATCAGTCTCAAATTCAAAAGTTCCAAACTCTGTCCAGGGTATTGTAATCACCTATTAGTAATATATATCTTATATTTTTTAAAACTATCGTTTTGGTCTTTATTGATTGGATTAATATGTTTATACGAGCTTACATGTATCGGCATTCTTTATTGAAAACCTATATAAACTCTCAAAGTTCATATTATAATTAGGCAAATAGGGAGATTAGGGAGATTTGATGGCGAGAATAGCAAAACTAACAGCAGTAGGATTTAAATCATTCGCAAATAAAACAGAGATACCTTTCTATTCTGGATTTAATGCTGTTATTGGCCCCAACGGTTCAGGGAAATCAAATATAGTTGATGCACTGGTTTTTGTTCTCGGTAAAGGCTCAAGGTCTATGAGAGCTCAAAGAATGGAGCATATAATATACAATGGAGGGCACGGAAGGAGGCCGGCAGATACTGCAGAAGTGGAGCTTGTAATAGATAATAGCGATAGGGCAATAGATATAGATGAAGATGTTATAACTATTTCAAGAAAAGTTAACAGAAGAGGGGTGTCTTACTATAAGATCAACGGAAAAACAGATAAAAGAGAAAATATTCAGGCGATTCTTGATAAGATCGGGCTTGACACAGACGGCATGTCTATTATTCAGCAAGGAGACATCACAAGAGTCATAGAGATGCGGCATAAAGAAAGAAGGGCGATAATAGATAATGCTGCAGGAGTCAAGGAGTATAATGAGAAGAAAGAAAAAAGTCTGATGGAGTTGGAACGTGCAGAAAAAAATATTTCTGAAGCAAACATTATATTAGAACAGAAAAAAGAGCTTTTGGACAAAATAAGGAAGGAGAGAAATGCTGCATTGAAAGTAAAGGAATTGACAGATAGGCAGGCAGTTCTTAGGGCACAATTAGCTTATACAAAACTTAAAGTTGTAGAGACAGAATTTGAGAATGTCAAGAGGAATTTGAAAATTAAAGAAGATGAGTATAATGCTTTGAAATCCAATATCAACAAATTTGATGACCTTCTTGATAAGAAAGAGGAGGAGATTAAAAAATTAGAGGACGAGATGATATCTAAAAGTATAAACAAGAATCTCAGGAAGGATATTGAGGAGATTACTAAAAAAATAATGGAAAAGGAAAGTAAGATTAATGTTAATAGAAAGGAGATAGAAACTATTGAAGAAATGATCTCAAAATTGTTATCAATAAGCCAGAGTCAGGGGTCTTCAAATACAAGCTTGAGTAGGTTAGACGGAGTTATTGATTATGACGGTGCTATTTCTGATTTAATTACTGTTGATTCAAAGTTCCAGACCGCCATAGAAATAGCTGCGGGGAATCATTTGAATGATGTTGTTGTTGATTCCGAGAAAAGAGCTATAGAAGGTATTAGATATCTGAAAGAGAACAAATTAGGCAGAATGAGGTTTATTCCTTTGGATAGGATTGGCAAGCATATAAGGAGCGGCAAGGCAGAACTGGCTTCAAAAATGCCGGGAATTATAGGTTTTGCTTCTGAGTTGGTTCAATATAATCCTAAATATAAGAGCGCTATTGAATACGTATTTAGAGATACTTTAATAGCAGAGGATGTCGACTCTGCTAAGAAGATTAAAGGGATAAAAGTGGTTACTTTGGACGGCGAGCTTTTCGAGGCTTCGGGTGCTATTGTTGGAGGATCTCACAAAAAGAGAGGCTCTCTGGCAACTGTCAATACATCAGAGATTAAAGAGTATGAAAGGCGCAAATCAATTTTACAGGAAGAGATTGATAAATTGAAAAATGAAATAGGGGATCTTAACGAGCTTTTAGAGTCTAAAAGGGCTGCAGAGGATAACGAGAGCAATGAAGTTAAGGATATACAGAGGAAAAGAGAGCTTGTTGAAGAGGAACTAGACAAAATCAGAACTGAAAGAAAGAGTGCTTATGAAAGTATGATTAATTTAGAGGTTGAAGTCAGGAATTTACAGATTAAAAAAGCGCGTCTTGAAGCCGAGTTTGAGACATATTCTCAGGATTTTGAAAAATACAAAGACAATAAAGATCTAGAGAAAGGGGATGTAGAGAAAATTGAGAAGGAACTTAAAAGGATTGAAGTGTTTTTGAGAAATGCGGGCTTAGTTAACATGAAAGCCATAGAGGAATATGAATATTATGAAGAAGATTATAATAATTTCTTAAAAAGAATAGAGAAGTTGCAGGATGAAAGAAAGACAATTCTGAATATGATAGACCAGATAGAGGAGAAAAGGAAGTTCCTGTTCAACCACGCTTTTGAAAAAATAAATGAATATTTCGGAAAGATATTTCTAGAAGTTGCCGATGGGGAGGCAAGACTGGAATTAGAGGAGGAAGGCAATATTGATTCTGGTTTAATTATTAGGGCACAGCCAAAAGGCAAGAAGCTATTGTCTATAGATTCTTTATCTGGCGGAGAGAAAGCCATTACCGCTTTATCTTTTTTGTTTGCCATACAACATTTCAGGCCTTCGCCATTTTATTTATTAGATGAGGTTGATGCTGCTCTGGACAAGACCAATTCTGAAAAAGTCGGGGAGATGATAATGAAGAATCTTGAGAAAAGCCAGTTTATTGTCATATCCCATAATGATGCAACAGTAAAACATGCGGAAAGAGTATACGGGGTAACGATGCAGAAAGGAGTTTCTCAGGTGTTTGGAGTAAAACTTTCTGATGACGGAGAGTTTATAAGAGCATAGTCTGATATATTTTAATCTATCTATTTATGATCTGTATATGTATTTTGCTTTACATGGTAAGAAATTATTAAAATAACATCTTCTTTTATATATTTTTAACATAACTACAAACTACGGCAGACTTAATTCCGTTCTATGTACCATCTGACTCCTTTTTTTGTGTCATTAAGCACTATTCCTTTATCCTTAAGCTTTTCCCTGTTTTTGTCAGCTTCTTCAAATCTTTTTTCTTTTCTCAGAACTTCTCTTTCCTCTATTAATTCTTTCTCTTTCTTTGTAAGTGTTCTAAATTCCTTCACATTCTGAAATATTCCATAAATATGACTCATTATCAAGAATTTTTTGAGGAGTGTGCGTAATACAGAAATATTTGTTTTCTCAATCTCTAAATACTGGTTTATAAGTTTGACAAACTCAAAATAAGGAATAAGCGCTTTTGAAGCATTAAAATCATCATCCATTGCTTCCTCAAATTTCTTTAATATTTTCTCTCTCTCTTCCGCAATTCTGTCCGAGTTTTCACCTTTGTTGTCGTTTTCAGGGTACTCAACAAGGAATGAAATCTCGGACAAAAGATTGTTTAATGTGTTCTTTATTTTTTCAAAATTTCTTTTTGCGTTTTCTATTTCTTCTTCTGAAAAATCCATCGGCTGACGATAATGGTTTGAAGAGAACAGGAATCTCAATACTTCAGGTTCGTATTTAGATAAAGCGCTCCTCACACTGACAAAATTCTTGAGAGATTTTGACATCTTTTCTTTGTTGATATTCAAAAATTCAACATGCATCCAGTATTTTGAAAATGGCTTTTCATTTCTTGATTCACTTTGCGCTATTTCATTCTCGTGGTGAGGGAATATTAGGTCTTTCCCTCCTCCATGTATGTCTAATGTCTCTCCGAGATGTTTGAACGCCATTACAGAACACTCAATATGCCATCCGGGCCTTCCATCACCCCAAGGACTCTTAAAGGCAGCGTTAGTTTTGTAATCAACATCTGTTGCCTTTTTCCATAAAGCGAAATCTCTGGGGTCTTCTTTTTCCGGATTTGGCTCTATCCTGTGTTTTTTAAGTTCCTCTAAATTAACACCCGACAACTTTCCATAATCTTTGAATTTTGAAACCCGGAAATATACGCTTCCGTTTTTTTCGTATGCATAACCTTTGTCAATGAGGTCTTGAATGAATTCTATTATATCTTCTATTGTTTCAGTAACTTTTGGGTAAACATATGCCTCTTTTATATTGAAAGGCTTCATGTCCTTAAAATAAGCATCTATAAATTTTTCAGCAACTTCCTTTTCTGTTGTTTTTTCTTCCGATGCTTTGTTTATTATCTTATCGTCTATATCTGTGAAATTCTGTACTTTTTTTACTTTATATCCTTTATACTCCAAATATCTGTGAATCACGTCAAAAGCAACATAATTCCTCAAATGCCCCAAATGAGTATAATCATAAACAGTTACTCCACAAACATACATATTTACAGTTTTTCCTTTAAGTGGTTTAAATATTTCCTTTTTCTTTGTTAATGTGTTGAACACTTTTAAAGTCATTTAATCACTACAAATACACCCTTTTCTCTTTTTTACTTTGAGGGTGTTTATATTATGATTCTCAATGTCTATAAATATTAATTCGTCATGTATTTTTTTGTTTAATAAGACTTCCAAAGCTAATTTTGTCTGCAAAGTGGCTACAGTTACATTTGTTGAGATTAAAATACCTTGCCTGCTTGTTATGTTCTCCTCTGAAACCTTCTTTCTGGGGTATATACATTCCAAACAGGATGTTTCTTTTGTTATTATCTTGGCATACCCCTGATAAGCCAGAGCGGTTCCATAAATCCACGGGATTTCATTTTCTATACAAAATTTATTTATTATATATCTTGTGTTTAAATTATCACACCCGTCAATTATCAAGTCGTGATTTCTAAGCATTTCTGTGTTCTTTTCTGTGAGGAATTCATCAAGAGCGGTTATTTTTGCCTTTGAATTTATTCCCTCGAGTTTATTTTTCATGGCTTGAACTTTGTATTTACCTATGTTTGGTTCATCATAATTTTGCCTTAGTATGTTCTTGAGTTCAACTTTATCTCCATCCACTAAAGTCAGATTTAATATTCCTGCCCTCAGAAGAAACTCGGCAGACCAGGAACCTAATCCTCCCTGACCTATAATTATTACTTTCTTGTTATTTAATTCTTTAAGAGATTCTTCTGTTATGTCCTTTAATGCCAACATTGGCTTATATCTCTCATCCATATACCCCTATTAGGGCAAATCTTTATTATTTTTTACTTAAGTATATTCTTTTTGTTTCTGATACAGATACAAAGTCTTTCAGGTTTAATATGACTTCTTCAGGTATTTGCCCTTCCTGTATCGATCTTGATAGTGAGAATGTATCCAGAGTTGAGAATCTTTCCCACAGTCCAGATTTTTTGATTATATTTTCTACAGAATCTCTCCCTGATTCTCCTTTGTTTGGGAATTTGATGTTTTTGTATTTTCTGAGGCGTGCGATTGCATTACTTCCAACTATATTGTCAACATGATGTTTCTCGGAATAAGAAAATAATGCTTCCTTTATCTTTTCCAGCTTTTCCTCTATTCTGTCCAGCTCTTCTTTTGTTTTTTCATAATCATTTACCAGTTTGACACCATCTTCCCCCAGAAATTCATTTATTTCCATGTGTTTTGTCTTAAAAAGATGCTTTCTTAATGGACAAATAGGCTGGAATTCACACCAGTCGCAAAGTGTTGATTCTTTTGGTTCGAAATTCTTTTCATTCTCAATGAGATCTATCTTGCTTATTATTTCTTTTTTTATTTCTTCAAGTTCTTTTTCTGTTTTTGTTGTTGTCAGAGTTTGGTTAAATGCAAGATAATGCCAGACCAAGTTTATTTTCTTGGCGAAAGGATACATGTTCTTTACAGCAATAGAATATAAAGCAAGTTGCCTGTCTTTATCTATATTTTCCTGTGTCGGCAATGTGTTCGAGGTCTTATAATCCTGGATCTCTATTACTCCATCTTTTTCTGACAGCCTGTCTATATAGCCCACTAACGTGTATCTTCCATCCCCGTTTAAATCCAGATTTACTTCCATCTCCAATCCTAAAGTTCTGTCTTTGTTGAATGGGTGGTGTTTGTTGAAGAAATCCGCGATGTATTTTTTACCCATTTCTTTGAAGTTCTCTTCTTTGAACTCTTCTCTTGCGAAGAATATTGAGTCATTCCAATTTTCTTTCCATGATCTTTCGAAGAAATCCAGTAACTCTTCCAAAGTATTTTGTTTTTGGAATTTAAGATCTTTGAATAATTTCTCTAAAGTTTCATGAACTAATGTTCCCATGAAAGCCTCTATTGATTGTCCTAAAGGCGGTTCTATTTTGTCTATGTATTTGTACTTGTATTTTAACTTGCATTGTTCAAAGGTCCCTATTCTGGAATGAGAATACAATACCATGTTATCTATGTTTATTTCTGCTGTTTACTTTATATAGTTTGTTGTTGAGGGGTGCCGATAAACTTTGAATTAGCAGCTTTTATTGGATTAGAATATAGATACTATTTTTCCTTTTCTTTTTTGTCTTTCAAGAGTTTCTTTGTATAAATTCCATGTCATGATGAATTCTGCATGTGGCCATGCTAAAGGTTCTATGACATGTACAATACCTTTCTTGAAAAGAGGATGTTTTTTTGCGTTTTCTAACATTATCACTCTGTCAGGTCTTAAGACCCCTGCTTCCATATAATCGTGGTAATACTCCTCAAAGTCTTCTTTTGTTGCCAAATGTTCCGGAATCTTATTCTCAAAAGAGTTGTCAATAACCCACTTTATGCACTTTTCAGCTTCTTTTATGTTTCCGGATCTTAAGTAGTGCTTTGCGAGCATCAAAGTAAAATGAGGCCAAGGACCCCATCCGCCATTGTTCCTGCCTATATATTTTGGATATCTGCACAATCCGCCAAGTTTCTTGTGCCACAACTCTTTTTTTAATCTTTCTACGTTTTTCTTCATTTTTTCATCAGAATCTTTCAGAACTTCGTATTCTGATAAAGCAAGTGTCGATGCGTCCGGATCTTCATCTATAGAACTGCTTTCATTTAATCTGATAGTCTTTATGAATGAATTAAGGCGAGAATTCCACATATATGTGTTTATTCCGCCATATATTGTTTTGTATAGACCCACCCAGTTTGATCTCTGTCCATTTATGAATTGGTGATTATTGTATTCAAGCATCTTGGCAACTTCCGCCATCTCTTTTAGTCCTCCACACACAACAGAGTTGGTGTATATCTCAAGGCCATTCTCTATAGGGGGGAACTCATGTATGGCATTCGGAGTATACACAAGATTCTTCTCTTCTTTCAGGTTTTTCTGTATATAATCTATAGCCTTGTTTATTTTGTCCCAGTATTTCTCTACAAGTTCAAAATCTTTTGTTTTTTGAACGTATTTTGAGAGTGCATAAAGTATAAGTCCTGAGCCGTCAAGCTGTATTGGTTTATATGATGCATCCTTTCCGTTCTTGTCGTATCTTTGAGGAAACGCTCCATTTTCAAGTTGGGCTTTTAATGTGAACTCAATACCTTTTCTAGCGTTTTTGTACATTCCTGCAGATAAAAAACCAAGAATACAAACAGCATGATCTCTCGGATACACATAAGGATATCTTTGTCCTGGTGGTGTAGCTAAACACCCTCCATTTTCCATTTGAACCTGCTTAAGTATCTCTATTGAACTCTTATATAACTCTTCTCCTTTTTTCATGTATTTTTTATTCATATTTTCCCTCCAAAAGTTCGAGAATTGCTTTGTTCCATCCTGTTGGGCCCACCCCTTGCGCTTTTCTGTATGTGTCAGAGGAGTAAGAGCCATCAGGTCTTTTTACCAATATACCTACATCAGAAGCATCCAGCATAGGAAAATCGTTTTGAGAATCTCCGAGAGCTATAGATTTTATGTTATTGTTTTTCTTCCTGAACAACTCCATTAATTTTCTGACGGCTTTTCCTTTGTTGTTATCTCCCATTATATGGCTGTATCTTCCGCCTTTTGTGTAATTCAGCTTTTCTTTCTTTATAATCTCTTTAATTGTTTTTTCATTATCATTATCCAGTATCTTAAAGGGTATATCATACTCTCTTTTTCCAGCTCTTACAGACTCTTCTATTCCAAGACCGGTGTCTTTAGATATCTCTTCAGGAGTCATATCAATAAAAGATATTATCTTTATACCTCTGTTTTTTATTCTCTTGAGAGTTTTTTCAAGGGCATCAATATAAGTTCCGAACTCTATTATGTTGTAATCAGGATCTTCTCTATCGTAATGGTATTTGAAGTCAAAATAATTCTTTGGAATGTATACGGCACCACCATTCTCAACTATAAATGGGTGTTTGAGGTTCAGTTTTTTTCTCAGATATATGATTTCCTCTTTTGTTTTGCTGCTACACAATATCAATGGTATGTTGTGTTTTCTAATCAATTCTAAAGATTCTGATGCATCTTCAAAAGAATAAGTCTCATGATCAAGCAGTGTGCCGTCCAGATCTGTAAATATTACGTAATTTGTTTTCATTATATATAGATTGTAGTAAGTTACTAATATATTTTTCTATATTTGTTTTTGTTGTAAATTATATAATTGTATATGATAAATATTAGTTTATGAGAAGGTTCTTATTCAATAAAGCGCTGCGAGTGTTGTTGATCACGAATGGGTTGGTATTGTTTGCTGGCGCTATGCTTGGTCCTATTTATGCCCTGTTTGTTGAAGAAGTTGGCGGGGATATATTAGATGCAGGGTTCACTAGTGGTTTATTTGCATTGGCGGCAGGAGTAACAACATTGATTGCAGGAAAATTTGCAGATAAAAACAAAAGAGACGATTTGATTGTTGCTTCTGGTTATTTTGTAATGGGTATAGGATTCTTTCTTTATATTTTTGTAAACTCAATCTGGTTTTTGTTCATGGTTCAGATTTTAACTGGTTTTGCAGAAGCATTCTATTCTCCTGCTTTTGACGCTCTTTATTCTAAACATGTCACTGAAAGAAAAGCCGGCAGAGAATGGGGCGCATGGGAATCAATGAATTATTTTTCAATCGCTATTGGATCTGCGATTGGTGGTCTGATAGCTAGTGTGTTTGGATTTAAAGTTCTTTTCGTCATAATGTCTGTTTTGTGTTTTCTTAGCGCGTTCTATATTATAAGTTTGGAAAAAAGACTGATTTGATGTTGTTATTCGGGCGTCCTGCAATACCATTAAAAAATTTAAATAATATTCTATAGTAATGAAATATAAATATCTAAATCATACAGCAGACGCTTATTTTGTTGCTTATGGCAAGGATATAGAAGAATTGTTCAAAAACGCGGCACTGGCATTGATTAATCTAATAACAGATACTACGAAAGTTAAACCAAGAAAGGAAGTGAAAATAGAGATAGAGGGAAAGGACAACATTGAGTTGTTGTTTGGTTTTCTGAATGAATTTATATATTTGCTGGATGCAGAATATTTCTTATTAAACACTGTCAGGGAAGTAAAGATAGAAAAGGGCAAGCTTAAAGCAACATTATTAGGGGACGAGATAAACGAAAGCTATAAGTTGTTTGGAAGCATAAAAGCTGTGACATTCAACAACTTAAGGATAGAAAAAAAGAACTCTGTTTACGAAGCTCATGTTGTTGCAGATCAATAGGCGGGTTTATGGATACGTTAATTTACAGTAGGCCATCCCCTGACGGGCCTCGGCCCAGATTGAAGGATATGTATCTGGTTAGTATAATAATATCTTTATTCATGATTGTTATTCATGCAATACGTCTGGATGACTCCAGTGCTGTAGAAATTGTGTATAACCAGCATATTATTTACGAGATCGGTCTGTTTTTAAGTATTTTGTCTTTTATTTTTGGGTTGGCTTCTTTTTTTCTGAACAATTCTTTTCTGAAATTGATATATGCGATAACATTTGTTTTTCTGGTACAACTGGTAGTTATAGAATCCTTTTTTTCGGAAGCTACGGCAGAGGGACGATATTAATGAGATAGAATATGTATAATACAACTCCTTACTTGGATCTTCCTAGACTTCCTATCTCTCTTATGCATACCTAAACTGCTTTTGTGAATTTGTGTATGGTTTGCTGAATTTAAATATTAAAAGATTAAACCTTCATTTATTTGTGGAAGCACGAATCTTTTTTTGTGTTTGGTAATTTGTCTGATATTGCATTGTGCTTCTTTAATGTTAACTAGTTCTGACTTGTTACTTGAATTCTGGCCGGGTTAAGAATGGTTTTGTGTATTGATATTGGTTTAGTTGGTTGTCTGTCGTAGCTTCAAACGGGCCAACTCCTAAGAAGGTAGAAATCTTTAAATATGTTAATCACTAAATAATGACAAAATAGATTAACAATGGTGAACAAATGAGCAAATATAATATTTTTGGAGATGGGAAAAAAGAGACGGAAGAACACATTCGGGTGGAGATCACAATCAAAGACCTTCAAGAGGTTATGTTCCTTCATCAGAGTTATATGAACCTAGACGTATTAATTTGAGATTACCAAAACATCCTCTAATACTGGATGAAGAAACCAAGACGCAATTAGAAGAATTAAGATATGCGTGCTTTGAGAGAGATGATCATCAATTTGGAGAAACGGGTTCTTTAGGTGCTATTTTCTATGGATTTCCCGGAACAGGAAAAACAAAGACAGCAATGCAAATTATTTACGATTCTTTTAGGGATGAAATAGATAAATGAGATTTGGAGATCATAGAAGGGGAAATAAATCCAAAAGCAATAAAAGATATGTTTAATTACGCGAGAAAGGAAGTTACTAAAGGAAAGAAAGTCATAATATTTTATGATGAATTTGAATCAATAGCAGAACGAGATAAAAATAACAGATGGATTATTTCTTCTTTAAAAACGGAACTGGATGGAAATGGCTCCAATAAAGACATATACATTTTAGCAACAACCAATTATCTGAGCGAGATAGAACCGGCATTAAAAAGGGGAGGAAGATTATCCTTTGAAATTGAGTTCAATATGCCTAATTACGACCAAAGATTAGCTATAATTAATACTCTTATTGATTCCGATACGGTGGGATTTAAGATTAACGATGATTTAAGAAAATATGTAGCTTCAAAAACATCGGGATACACACCAGCAGATCTGGTTGACTTTTTGGGCAGAGCTTATGCTGCTGAATTGGAAAGAACAAATAATAGAAAAATATCGAAAGAAAGTGTGGATCGTGCATTGAAGGTTTTCAAGCCGACTGTAAAAAAGACTGTGTCCTACTTCAAAGAACCTTCTGTTGATTTCAAAGATTTGATAACTGTAACTTATGAAAAACATATAACAATTTTGGACGCGTTGTTTTCATTAGAGGAAGGCGCGAACATACTTCTCTACGGTCCGCACGGTACAGGAAAAACGACACTTGTGGAAGCTTTCGCTAAGAAAAATAATTACAACTACATTTTTATAAGTGGCTCTGAATTAGAAAACAAATTTGTTGGTGAAACAGTAAACAGGTTAAAGAAAGTGTTGAAGATGGCTGAAGCATCCGCTCCATGTATAGTGGTGTTGGATGAAGTAGAGGGGCTTTTGGGAAGTTACGGATACTACAAAATGGATCAAATAAACTTCTTTTTGAGTCATCTTAGCAAACCAAAGGAAGGAGTTTATATAGTTGGTACAACCAATAATCCCGGATTGATGAGCAGAACACTTACGAGATTCCCTTATAAAGGATTCATGCCTTTACCTTCAAGAGAATTCATAGAAGAATATGCAAGAAGAAACGAAGTAGAGATTGACTATGTTGAAGGTATGTCTGTGAGAGATGTTGAAAGAATTGCAGAACTTCAGAAACTTGCTAAAAAACTTGGAAGAAAAGCTAATATGTCGGTATCAACAGAAAATAATTATGCTCAAGTAGCATGGGATGAAATAAGGGAAGAGATAGGAGATATATTCACAGATATAGCGTAAGGTGAGTATAATGGAGCGAATTTATGTTCCAACTACAGTTTATCAGGAAGAAATTGAAAAAGAGTTCAGAGGATATGTTCATACAAAAGACAAAAGAGAAGCATACGAATTAAGACAAAGAGGCGGAAAAGTAATAGAGATAAATACTCCAAGACAAACAAGTTATTTTGTGTTAGATGGAGCTTTGTATAATGCTATCGCTACATCAGAAGGATTGAGATTAGAGTACGCAACATATATAAAAAACATGATACGCGATTTGCAAGTGGTGTTGTATAAAGAAGTAATGGAAAATGGAGGTTCAGAGGAACCAAGGCTGCATAAACACATAGTTCTTGAAACTCTGACTTTAGCATATCACGATTTGTTACTTAATCAACTGCTTTTAACACCTGCAGGAGATATAAACAAAGAATTAATAGAGAGATTGGGTTTCACAACAAATGCAGAGATAAAGAGAATATTAGATGATATATCTATGAGAGTTTACAGAAAACCTATTGAGAATGTAAGACCAAAACACATTGAGCATATAGATTCTGTTTATAATGTATCCACAAGACGGTGTGAGAGAGGAAGTCATTATGAAGTAATAATAGAGGTAAAAAAAGAACAGATAAGATCTAACATTGCTTTCCTGAATAAAGAATATTCTTATGAAGACGTATATCAGCAAATACGCGAGATAAGATCTTACGTAGATTTATCGGGTTTTGATGAGGAAAGCGCAACATTCATAGAGGAACATCTGGAATCTATAACTGCTTTGTATATCAACTTAATGAACGAAGGTGGAAAGATACCTGTTTTGCCTCCGGAATTAACGGAGAGTAAAGGTGAAAAATGTGAGAATAATTGAGTTGACAGAATCTTGCAATCACTCTTGTGTCTATTGTTATCTCGGAGAAAAAAGGCAGGGATTTATGCCTTTAGAAAGTGCAAAGTATTTCATAGGAGCAACAAAAGATGAGTTTGTAGGATTGAGTGGAGGAGAAACCTTGCTTTATCCTTCAATAGAAGAAGTCATAGTGTATGGTTTGATTAAAGGTAAACAAATTGCTGTGGCTACAAACGGCTCTATATATAAAGAACTTCCTAAAGAGACGTCTTTAATAATCTCTCTGCCATCTCTGGATGAGAAAACATATAGATATATCACAAATAGGGACTTGCACTTAGTTATTGAAAACATAGAGAAATACAAGGAGAGAGGACACAGAATAACATTAAATTGTGTTGTTTTTAAGGGAAACTTAAGTGAAGTAGGATCTGTGGCTGAATACGCTTATAAAAATGGTTTTGGTTTGAGGCTGAGCCCTGCGGTTAGAACAAAAAGAAACAATTCATTTGAAACGATAACAAGGAGTGAACTTGAAGAAATATACAAACACGTCAAGATAAATATAAATCCGCTAGTTGTGGTGGACGGCGAACATCATTGTGATTCATGCTCTCTTGAAACGATAGATATGGAAGGGAACAGTGTTGAATGTAGGGTAAAAGGAGTTTAAAATGCTAACAATAACATACACTCAAGAAAACATAGAACAAGAAATAAAAGATAAATTAAACAGCATAGATGACAATCTTCCTGAAGAAGAATACATATTAAGAATAGATCATATAGCACAGGCTCTAAAAGAAATAAAGGATATAGACACAAAGATAGATGGAAATGTAGATGCAATAGAACTGGATTTTAGAACTCCAAGTAAAGATGAAAAAGAAATATTGGAAACAGTTGATTCTTTGTTGGAAGAATTTCAAATTCCTTCAAATGTGAAAACAAGGCAGGATCTGTTTAATGCTTTGAAAATATTGAACAGACAGGCAGAAAGTATAAAGCCAAGACATAGAGTATTGAAAGGAACATACCAAGAGGTTTTAGACAAAGCAAAAACAACTCCTTATACAGACATTGTTTTGACTTTGTCTCAACAGGAGCTATTTTCTGACATAAAAGCCCAGATATTCAAAAAGGAAGAAGGATTTACAGCAGTAATGGACAGAGATGGATTTGAAAGGTATGTGTTGAGAAGGCATATTAATGAAGTTTTGGGATTATATAACGGAAAAATAGATGAAGAAGAACTCAGAGAGTCTATTGAGAGATTATGGATAGGTCTTGACTTTAGAGACGAGAACATAGATTCTGTTGGGCGTAACAATGAGATATACAAAATCTACAAAGTAATGAACAAGTTGAACTTTTTGTTTTCTAGATCACAGGATTATTTGGAAATGTTTTCTAGAGTAATAGCAAATAGTGCAATAAAGGATAGGAATGATAAGTATTTAACACTCCTTGACCGTTTATCCTCCGAGGAAACAATATCTGTGTTCCAACAATGTAAACAGCTAGTGGATAAAGGATTGATGCATGAAGAAACATTGAAATCTGTTTCAGATGTAATAGCATGGAGTGTAATAAATAGAAGTGATGAGAACTTCTCAGAAACAATCTCTCTTTTACAGGATTATGGAGAACAAGTAGAGTGTGGTGATATTGATGGCTCTAGTGTAAAGCCTATTTCAGAAGTTATGCTAAATACTAGATGGTTTTGTAGTTGTTGTTACTCAAGACTACTTAATCGTATGTCTTCAGATGAAATAATCAATATATTAAAAAAATCGAAACAACTCAGGTATAAAGGATATATAAACTCAGAAACTTTAGAGGTTGTTTCAAAATCGATAGCCAAGAGCACAATGTGGGCAAATGACGATAATCTTTCAAAAACAATTGGTATTTTAGAAAAGTATATGGAACTGATAGATAAGGGCTTTGGGCATGAAGAGAATCTAAAAGGCATCTCGAATGTAGTGTCAGGCCGTGAACGGAATTACTCGTGGCGCCTCAGACAATATTTCATAGACGTAGTGGTGTCATCTTTGAAATCAAAGTACACCTTTATGAAAGAAGAATACATGAAGAGAAAACTATCTTCTGCCTCAACCAAATATTTATTGGACAACTCACAAAGGATATTAGATAATATTTTGGCTATGGTTGGCGAACAAGAAGTAAATGAGTTTTATGAATCATTAACTGAAAAACAAAAAAATGGATTTGAAAGATATGTATTTTATACAACAATACTATCAGAAAATCCGATAGAAGAAATAAAAGAATACATTGAAGGAGGAAACAGATTTGATGAAATAAAGAAGCAGATAAGTTCCCTAATCCCATTAGGTTTTGGCGGTCGATGGGAATCATTTTTAAGTTCGCTTTATACA